>JANMAN010000506.1:0-8079 GCA_031359885.1 Tardiphaga sp.
CGCTGACTTGAAGCTGCGCGCAGGGCATGAATTGAAGCTCGTCTATCCGCAACCGGATGCCCCGCCCGAGCGGTTCGAGTCGTTGGCTTTCGAGCGGTTTTCGCTGCAACCGATGGACGGGCCGGACGCTGTCATCAATACCGAGCTTGCGATTGCTTATTGTCTAAAGCATCCGCAATGGCGGCTGAGCGTTCAGACCCACAAGACGTTGGGAATTCGATAGGTCGCGCGATGTGGGAATTGACGAAATCGTTTCGCTTCGAGGCCGCGCATCATCTTGCCGGCACGACGCTCGGCTCGGGCAGCGAGGAAATCCACGGCCATTCGTTCCGCGCCGAGATCAGCGTGCGTGGCACGCCGGATGCTGGGACAGGCATGGTGGTCGATCTCGGCCTGCTCGATGCGAGCATGGCGGAGGTGCGCGGGCTGCTCGATCACAAGCTGCTGAACAACGTGGCGGAGTTGGGCGCGCCAACGCTGGAAAATCTCACCCGCTTCATCTGGGATCGCGTGCAGGGTGTCGGCGACGTCACCAAGGTCAGCGTGCATCGCGACAGTTGCAACGAAAGCTGCACCTATTTCGGGCCTGCAGCATAACGTCATTCCGGGGCACATTCGCATCTTTGCGAATGCGAACTATGGTGCGCAATTGCGCACCTGAGAATCTCATCATGACAAACTCTGAAAGATTCCGGGTTCTCACGCGCTTCGCGCGCTCGCCCCGGAATGACGTTTGTGTCTACGTATACTTCGCCAGTCCGTTGGGGCCGAACACATAGACCGCGCCCTGCTCGATCGTGAGGTCCGCTGCGGCGGCCGGTGCCAGCACGCCGAGCGCGACCATCAACGCCCTTGCCGTGCCGCCATGCGCGACCGCGACGGTATCGCCGGTCAACTCGTCGTACCATGCCCGCACGCGCAACGTGATCGACGCGTAGCTTTCGCCCTCAGGCGGAGCGACGCTCCATTTGTCGGCCTGACGGCTGGCAAAAATATCGGGATGCGACGCTTCCTGCTGCGCAACGGTCGAGCCTTCCCACAGGCCGTAACCGACTTCGCGGAGACGATCGTCGAGTGCGTAGTCGCCCGGCGGCAAACCGAGCTGCGCGCGGACCGCTTCCATCGTGCTGCGCGCGCGCCCGAGCGGGCTGGATACAAAATGCAGAACGGCCGCGCTGCGGTCCTCGCGCGCGAACAGATCTTTCACGATGTCGCCGGCCTGCACGGCTTGTCGGCGACCGAGATCGTTCAGCGGAATATCCTTCGAGCCTTGGAAACGCCCGAGCGCATTCCATTCGGTCTCGCCGTGTCGGAGAAAGTAGATGGTGGGCGTGGGCATGGGATGGACCGTCGTCATCACCGGGCCGGGCGCATTTCGCACCCGCCAACCCGGTTATCTGTTGGAAAAATCATCACCTGAATGAAGTCGATGGATTGCCGGGTCAAGCCCGGCCATGACGGCAGCATGGATGTCCATGGAATATCAGCCACGAGGGAGTGTTAGTGTGATCGGAAGCCCCGTGTGCGGCTCGAGGATCGTCAAGCAATGAGCGCGTTTCGCGACGAGGTGGAGGTGATGATTCCGGCGCTGCGCCGTTATGCGCGGGCGCTGACGCGCGAAATCGATCTCGCCGACGATTTGGTTCAGGACACGCTTGTGCGGGCGCTGCGCTCGGAGAAACTGTTTCTCGGCGGCGACCTCCGAAGTTGGCTCTATACGATTTTGACCAATCTCAACCGCAACCGCCGCCGCGCCATTGCGCGCCGCCCGCTGTTCACGCCGCTGACCGACAACACTGCCGATGCGTCGGGCACCGAAGCCGAGGGCCGCGATATCGCCCGCGCGTTGGCGACGCTGCCGGACGAGCAACGCGCCGTGCTGCTGTTGGTGATGCTCGAAGGACTGAGCTACCGCGAGGTCGCCGACGTGCAAAGCGTGCCGATCGGCACGGTGATGTCGCGGCTCGCCCGCGCCCGCGGCCATGTGAAGGCATCGCTCGACGGACAGCGCCCGGCCCTGCGGGCGGTGAAATGATGATCGAAGAAAGACACGACCGATGACCGACCGCATGATCCCCGTCACCGAAGACGAATTGCACGCTTACGCCGACGGCGAATTACCGGCCGAACGCCGCGATGACGTCGAACGCTGGCTCGCCGCGCATCCGGACGATGCCGCACGATTGCAGGCATGGCGCGGCATCGGCGAGGATTTGCATGCGCGCTATGACGGCGTGGCCGACGAACCGATTCCGGCGCGGCTGTCGATCGACCGTCTGGCGCGGCCGCCGCGGCGTTGGATCGCCGGTGCGATCGCTGCGACGCTGGCGGCGTTTCTGATCGGTGGCGGCGCGGGCTGGATCGCGCATGGCGCGTCGGCCACGCCGACCGCTTTTGCTGAATTCACCGGAGACGCGCTGGGCGCGCATCGATTGTATGTGGTCGAGGTTCGGCATCCGGTCGAAGTGGAGGGCTCCGAGCGCGCGCATTTGCAGCAATGGCTGTCGAAGCGCGTCGGCTACGACGTGAAGGCACCCGAACTCGACGGCACCGGATTGAAGCTGGTCGGCGGCCGGCTGCTGCCGGGCCCGCAGGCCCCCGCCGCATTCCTGATGTATGAAAGCGCCAGCGGCGAACGCTTCACGCTGTTCACCTCGCGCGCTGCGACCGGCGCGACGCAGATGCGTTATGCGTCGCGGAATGCGGACGGTGCGTTGTTTTGGGCGGACAACGGCGTCGGGTATGTGGTCAGCGGCCCGACCGACAAGGACCGGCTCAATCAGGTTGCGCGTCTCGTGTACGACCAGACGGAGAAGAGTGGATCGTAGGACGGGTAGAGCGCAGCGATACCCATCACTCCTAGGGAGATGACCTCTCGCCATAACTTCCACTATCGGACAGGGAGTCACCTGCCCAATCGTCAGGATATATCCCCTGTCGAACCATGCTTTTGAAAGATGAGTATGGCCAGTCTCCGACCCGTCGAACATGTCCGTGCTTCACCGGATTGAAATGAATGTAATCGACATGATTCTCGAAGTCGCGATCGTCACGTAGCGTATGCTCCCAAAACCGTCGTTGCCAGATACCACGCTCGCCTTTGAGCGTACGACTCATGGTAACGGCTTCATTAGGCGGGAGTGACCGCGCGAACGTCGCCTTGATGAGACGCCATCGAACTGAAAAATCATTGTCGTCGTGAGGCAAGGTCCAGATCGCATGAAGATGCTCCGGCAACACGACGATGGCATCGATAAAAAACGGGTGCCGCTGCCGAACGTCCCGAAAGGCAGCGCGCAACACTTCGATATGCTCGGTCAAAAGACGCGACCGCCGGTCAGCCAGATTGACCGTGAAAAAATAGCAACCGCCATGCAGCCGATTGCGCCGATAATTCGTCATTGAGGCACCGAGTGATGGGTTTCGCTACGCTCTACCCATCCTATGGTTCCACCGACTTTCGACTCAAGAAAGATCGCTGCGCGGATGATACGGATGATCCGTGCGCCATTTTTCCATCAGCGCTTCCAACTCCGCATCGTTGCCATCGGGCAGCACGATACGCGTGGTGATGAACAGGTCGCCATTCGCCGCGCCGGCCTTCGGCAGACCCTTGCCCTTCAAACGAAAAATCCGCCCGCTCGACGTGTTCTTCGGTATCGACAACTCCACCGCGCCGGATAGCGTCGGCACGCGAACCTTGCCGCCCAGCACGGCCTCGTACAGCGCGATCGGCAGATCGACGCGCAGGTCTTGGCCGTCGACCTTGAACACCGGATGCGGCGCGATGCTCACCGTGATCATCAGGTCGCCGGGGCGATGACCGGGCGCAGTCTCGCCCTGCCCCTTGAGCCGGATTTGCTGACCGGCGGTGACGCCCGCCGGAATCTTGACGCTCAATTCCTTGCCGATGGGGAGCCGCACGCGCTTCTCGACGCCGTTGACGGATTCTTCCAACGACACCGTCATGGCGACTGCGAGGTCGAGTTCGGGCGCACCCATGCCGGACGTGTCGAACTCGAAGCCGCCCGGACCGCGCCGCGCGCCGCGCATGCCGGCGGAATTCGCAGCACCCCCGAACATGCTGTTGAGAATATCTTCGAAGCCGCCCGCGCCCGCGCCGCCGAATTGCGCGCCGCCGGGACCGCCACGGAAGGTCTGCTCGAAACCGCCGCCGCTTGCGCCACGCCCGCCGCCGGGGAAGCCCTGGAATTTCGGCTTGCCGTCGGGACCGATCTCGCCGCGATCGAACTGCTTGCGCTTGTCGTCGTCGCCGATGATCTCGTTGGCGGAATTGACTTCGGAAAACCGATCGGCGGCTTTCGGATCGTCTTTGTTGTTGTCGGGATGATGCTTCTTGGCGAGCTTGCGATAGGCGCTCTTGATGGCAGCCGCCGTTGCGCCCCGCTGCACCCCCAAGACCTCGTAGGGGTCGCGCATCGATCGTATCTCCTTCAGGTCGAATGAACTGGCAGGCGGACAGCCCGCTTCATGCTGTCATCTGGGGGCTTCGTGGCATTTTTACAACGACGATTTCGGCCGAGGCTTTGCGCTCAGGTCTTATTCCAGGGCTTCAGCGTGTGAATGTCCCAGCCGCGACCGGACTGACAGGCCGCTCCTTGCATCCAGCTTTCCGAATTTCCGTTGACATAGCTCGCAAGGAAATCGCGACAGGTCTTGCCTTCGGACACATAGGACGATGCGATCGCCGTGACGGACCCGCGTGCGCCGGTCGCCGGGTTTTCCCACGGCTGGCTGGAATCCTTGGCCCCTTTGGTCAGCACGTCGGACGCCGCGTTTCGCGCCAGCGCCAGATCCGCGTCGGTCGGGCCGGCGCCGGCACGGGTCGGCTTGATCGATCCGGTGACGACATTGTCGCCTTCCATCGACGCGAAGGACGAACTGCCGCGCGACAGGCTGCAACCGCCGCCGGTGAGGCCGATGAGAATAAGTGCAAATGCGCCTCGCAGTGGGGCAGAGGCGGATAGGCCAAAGCATCGCCGTGCCCTATATAAGGCCGACGCGCGTGGCGATCCCCCACTCCTCTGCAACGCTGACCGCAACTCGGAACTCCGGACATGACCGATACGACTGACATCATCAAACACCGAACTCCGTTAACGTCCGGTGATTTTACCGCCGCCGACGAGCCTTTTGGGCTGTTCGCCGACTGGTTGGCCGAGGCCTCTGCGAGCGAGCCGAACGACCCCAACGCGATGGCGCTCGCGACCGTGGACGATGACGGCCTGCCCGATGTCCGCATGGTGCTGATGAAGGGTTATGATTCCGACGGCTGGGTGTTCTACAGCCACGTCGCCAGCCAGAAAGGCCGCGAAGTCACCGCGCACCCCAAAGCGGCCTTGCTGTTTCACTGGAAATCGCTGCGCCGTCAGGTCCGCATTCGCGGCGTGGTGACGCCGGTGACATCCGAAGAAGCCGATGCCTATTTCGCGACGCGGCCGAAACAAGCCCAGATCGGCGCATGGGCGAGCAAGCAGAGCCAGCCGCTCGAGAGCCGTTTCGCCTTCGAGCAGGCCATCGCCAAGGTCGCCGCCAAGCACGTCGTCGGTTCGGTGCCGCGGCCGCCGGGCTGGAGCGGCTGGCGCATCACGCCCAGCCGGATCGAATTCTGGCACGACCGGCCGTTTCGATTGCACGACCGCATCGAATTCATTCGCGACGCGCCCGGCGCCGCGTGGTCCAAGGTAAGGCTGTATCCATGAGCGTCGACAAGGCGAAGACGAGGCCGGGGACGCCCGCCGCCGCGACCTCCAACGCGCCTCGGCGCACGATGCTGTTGACCGGCGCAAGCCGCGGCATCGGCCATGCGACGGTGATCCGCTTTTCCAGCGCAGGCTGGCGCGTGCTGACCTGTTCGCGGCACCCGTTTCCCGAACAATGCCCATGGGGCGCGGGACCGGAGGACCACATCCAAGTCGACCTCTCCGACCATAAGGACACGACGCGGGCCATCGCCGACATCCGAGAGCGGCTCGACGGCGGCGAACTGCATGCGCTGGTCAACAACGCCGCGATCTCCCCGAAGGCCGAAGGCGGCGCGCGGCTCGGCTCGATCGATACCGACGTCGAGACCTGGAGCCATGTCTTTGCGGTGAATTTTTTCGCGCCGATCATGATGGCGCGCGGACTGCTGCCGGAATTGAAGGCCGCCAAGGGTTCGGTGGTCAACGTGACCTCGATCGCGGGCTCGCGTGTGCATCCGTTTGCGGGCGCGGCCTATGCGACCTCGAAGGCGGCGCTGGCGTCGTTGACGCGCGAGATGGCGGCCGATTTCGGCCGCGTCGGCGTTCGCGTCAATGCCATCGCGCCAGGCGAAATCGATACGTCGATCCTGTCGCCGGGCACCGACAAAATCGTTCAGGACCAGATCCCGATGCACCGTCTCGGCACGCCCGACGAGGTGGCCAAGATCATCTACGTGCTGTGCTCGGAGACGTCGTCTTATGTGAACGGCGCGGAAATCCACATCAACGGCGGGCAGCACGTTTAGTGTCATTCCGGGGCGCTTGGACCGCGCAATCATCGACGTGCAACGTCGGTGATTGAAGGGACAAGCGAGCCCGGAATCCATAACCACCGCAGGGGTTATGGATTCCGGGCCTGTGCCACCTGTCGGCTACGCCGACTGACGTAGCCCATCCCGGAATGACGCGTCATCACTCCGCGCGAAACATCCGGCGCGGTGCGGGCTGCGACGGCATCCCGGCATTGAGACCGGCGCTCGAACAATCATCGTCGCTTTCACCCTCGCCGAGCGCAGCACCGCAATGCCGGCAAAGCGCGCGGACCGCCCGCGCCTTGCGCGCCGTCTCCTGCCGGACCTCGCGGTAACCGACGAAATCCACGACGTTGCGGCCGGATTTTATGATTGCATCGTTCATGACGTTTCCTCGGCTCTCTTCGCGCTGACGATCGTCTTATCGCAGGAAGGTTTTGGCCAAGCGTTCACCCGACCGCTCAAATTTAGCGGAAGTTGCACGCACGGTTCGTCAGCATTGAAGAAGGTTCTTGCCAAAAAATAGAATATGAAGATTATACCCTCATAAGTTGTAATTTGTGAGGAGTGCTGTCATTTCAGCCGCGGTCGAAAGCTTCTGGCGCGGTGGCAGCATGGCGAAGGTGGCCAGGAACGGGCCAATTACGCGCTGTTTCTGACCGAACTTTGCGACCTGATCGGCGTCGCCCGCCCCGACCCTGCCGGTGCCACCCATGAGCGCAACGACTACGTTTTCGAGCGCGTGGTGACCCACCACAAGGACAACGGCGACACGCTCGGCCGGATCGATCTCTACAAAAAGAACAGCTTCGTGCTGGAGGCCAAACAAAGCCGCTTCAAAGGCGGCACGAAGGAAGCACCCGGCCAGACCGCCGATGCGGCATCGGAGCCGGCACGCGGCCGACGCGGCGCCGACCGCGCCTGGGACGTTTTGATGCTGAACGCCAAACGGCAGGCGCAGGATTACGCCCGCGCACTACCGCCGTCGCATGGCTGGCCGCCCTTCATCATGGTCTGCGACGTCGGGCATTGCATCGAGGTCTATGCGGATTTCTCCGGGCAGGGAAAGAACTACACTCAATTTCCGGACCGGCAGGGATTTCGCATCTATCTCGAAGACCTGCGCCGACAGGATGTTCGCGAGCGGCTGCATGCGATCTGGACCGCGCCGGCCACGCTCGATCCTGCGCTCGCATCGGCCAAGGTCACGCGCGCCATCGCCAAACGTCTCGCCCAAGTCTCCGTCGCGCTGGAAAAACAGGGTCATGCAGCGGACGACGTCGCGATGTTCCTGATGCGATGCCTGTTCACGATGTTTGCCGAAGATGTGGGCCTGCTGACGGCTCGATCGTTCAAGGGCATGCTACACGATTGCGAAACCAATCCGGCCGCCTTCGTTCACGACGTCGGTCAGTTGTGGGAGGCCATGAACACGGGCGGCTGGGCGCACGCCCAGACGTCCGCTGGAACGAGCGGTTGGGCGGCACGTGCTCCGCCGCTCAGTAGCCATCGTATTCCAGCCACCGATGCTCGCAGCTGTGATAGCCGGAGACGTCGCTGAA
>JANMAN010000517.1:0-8533 GCA_031359885.1 Tardiphaga sp.
GCATGTCGATGTCGGGTGGCACATTGGCTTCGGCGAGGATGATGGCATCGCCCTTGCGCCATTGCAGAAACTCTCGGAACGCGCGCAGCATATCGTATTGCGGAACCGACTTGCGAACGTTGGCCCCTTTCGTCGCAATCACGAAGGGCACGGCGTCCATCCGGAAGCCGGAGACGCCAAGCTGAATCCAGAAGCCCATGATCTTGAAGATTTCCGCCTGCACGTGCTTGTTAGACGTATTGAGGTCGGGCTGAAAGTCGAAGAAGCGGTGAAAGTACCAAGCCTTCGCTTTGGCATCGCGTGTCCACGTCGTTTTCTGCACGCCGGGAAACACCATGCCAGTTTCGGCCGTTGCCGGACGCTTGTCGGACCAGACGTACCAGTCGCGAAACTTCGAGTCGGGCGCACTGCAGGCATCACGAAACCAGGGATGCTCGTTCGAAGTGTGGTTGACGACGAGATCGATAATGACTCGCATGCCGCGCTGATGCGCGCCGTGGGTGAACTCGACGAAATCGCCAAGCGTGCCGTACCGCGGATCGACGCCGTAATAGTCGGTGATGTCATAGCCATCGTCGCGGCCGGGTGAGGGCTGGAACGGCATCAGCCAGATCGCGGTAATGCCGAGGCCCTGAAGATAGTCGAGCCGCCGCGTCAGACCCCGGAAATCGCCGACGCCGTCGCCATCGGAATCCATAAACGTCTCGACCGACAGACAATAGAAGACGCCGTTTTTGTACCAAAGATCATCGATCATGCCGGTATCCGATCAATTCGTGAGCCGCGACAACATCAGAAGTCGATCGCTCACATCGCGACAGTTCCAATCGCATCAATCCATCGCTCCAACTTCGGTTGCATTGGGGGTTTGAGGATCGCTTGCGCGCGACAGTCGCACTGGAACCCGCAGTCGAACTGATGCGTTCCAGCTGGTTGCTTTCAAAATCAGTTCAATTGCAGCGATAACGGAATCCCATGACTCGTATAATGTTTTATCTTTTTGCCGTTGTCCTGATCGGCCTGCCGAGCGCCAACGACGCGACCGCGCAGAACTTCAACACCGTATTAGACGCGATTGGTCGTGACGGACGGTCACAGTCGGCTGCTGCCCAAGTCGAATGGGAAAAGATCTCACCTGGCGAAATCCTTTGCGTCGACAACCGTCTCCGGCGTGTTCGTCGATCGGTCAACAGGTTGATTGACCGCGGCATCGGTCCTGCGGACAGCCGCGTCGCGCGAATCGTAGCCGAATGCGGGGCGAACGCCGGTGTCCAAACGGACCTCGCAACGCCGAGCTTCAATTGCAGCGTTGCGACTTATCCGGACGAAAAAACCATCTGCGGCAATCCTGAATTGGCACGGCTCGATCGCGCCGTCGTGGAAGGCTATGAAGGCGTGCTTGCCCGCGAAGGTGCTCGGGCTGCAAAAGGCATATCGGACCCGCTGCTGCGCCAACGGCACGCGTGCGGCCTCGACGTGGAGTGCATCAAGCAGGTTCAACTGACAGCGATCGCAGCTTTCCAGGCGCGCGGCGCCGTCGTCCAAATGCCAGCGTCTGAGCAAGTGACGGCGCCTCGCAACGCCGGCTACGCCGTAAATGGAATACAGCTTGGCAGCAACGTCGTCACCAGTCGCAACTATCGCGAATTCGCCTGCGCGCCGAGCACGCAATATCCTGGCTTTACAGCTTGCACCCGTCAGATGACCGAGCGCTCACGCCGACGCCGCATCTCCGAGACCACATCGCTTCTCCATGCCGGCGACGGGACGACGGTTTACGTCGATCAAAATCTTCAACCCGTCGCCATGGACGATGTCGACGCCAACAACGAAGTCGCCCGACTGTCAGATACGCTCGGCAAGGCGACCTTGTTGCCGATGTCCGACGTGCAAGGCCGGCAAAAGGGGCTGATCGCGTCTTGGGGCGCTGTTTCGTTATTGCCATTGGAGCCAAGGCGCAGAGAGGCCCTTGCTGCCGGGACCGATGACCAACCGGGCCTCCTGATCGACCAGATCGGAAACCTGCAAAGATCGGCGCAATCAGGCCTGCCGGTTTACCGGCTCGGTGGAGGCGCGGGCTATGTTCTGGCCGCTAGCTGGGATGGCCGCGGCCGCGGGACGTTGCACGTGCTCACAATCGACGCGTCGCGATTGCCCGCCGCAGCTCCGAGCGTCGCTAATCCGGTCGTCGACCCCGCCAACGTCGCACCTGTGCCCGCCGCGACGGGTGACCGTGCCAGTGTCGCGCAGAGCGCAACGGTGCCGGACGCTGCAAAACCGGTCGATACTGCAAAGGCAGCGAAGCAAGCGGAAGCTGCTCCGGTTGCGGCTCCGCCCCAACCTCAAGCACCCTCACCTGTACGGGTGGTAGGTCCGTCGATCGAAATGCGGCCCCCTCCGGCCACAGCAGTGGCAGCAACAGCCAATTCAAAGAACGGCAACGGCTTGGTGATTGTCCTGACCTCGCTGATCGTCGTGTTGCTTGGCGCGGTGACATACTTGTACAAAAAATCGCGAACAGCTCCGCCGGTCGTCAACGCAGCCGTTCCTGACACAGCGGTCTCGGCACCGTTGCCGGCAACCGCACCGGCGTCGGCGACCACTCCCGACAACATGTCCCTGCCCAAGACGGATCGCATCAATCTCGGCGCTTTGATTCCCTCGGAGTCGCCGATCAGCCCAGCGGCAGACATACATAAAATAGTTGCACCCGAGGATTCGAAAGTGCCGACCCCGCGTCCAGATGCGGCATAGTCATTTGCGCGGCAAGTCGCGTGGCGATCAGGCGTTACGTATCGCGCGCTTGGCCGACTGAGATACGTCTCTGCACTGCGTCGATGATTGTCTCCGATCGGGCAGGCTTAGCCAATATGGCCACATCCCCAAACCATGACAGTGCATGATCTTTTGAGATGCCCGTCAGGAAGACAAAGGGCGTTCCTTGCTTACGCAATGCAACGGCGACCATCTCCGATGTTTCGTCATGCAAATTGACGTCGAGTATGGCGAAATCGCACCCCGGCCCATCGACCAGCTTCAATGCCTGAGTGACCGACGTCGCGGGTCCCACGACTTCAAACCCGGCATCCTCGAGGACCGAGGCGAGGTCGATGGCGAGGAGCGCTTCGTCCTCGACGATAAGGACACGTGCGCTCATGAGTGTATGTCGGCCGCGATGGCGTTGTCGGCGTCGAGCGCTTTGTAGGCCGGGCAGGAAAGTCGCCAGATCAGTCCCTCGGGCTCGAACAAAACTTCTGTCTTTCCGTCCATGCTCATTTCGATCATCCGTGTCACGACCGTCGTCCCAAAGCCCCGACTCGTGGGCGCGACGACCGGCGGTCCGTGGCTTTCGGTCCAGCTCATCGTGAAGCGTTCGCCGGCTTCGGATAATTCGAGTCCCCAGGCGATGTTGATGCGGCCGTCAACGCTGACGAGCGCACCATGTTTGATGGCGTTGGTCGATAGTTCATGGACAACCATTCCGATAGATTGAGCCGCCGTCGCTGACAGGAGAATCGGAGGACCCTCAGCCACGACGCGCCGTCCCATCAAGTCTTCGAAGTGGGCGAGTTGTCCCTCTATAAGATCGGCCATGCCGATTTTTTTCCAATAGCTTTTGACCAAGAGATCGTGATTGAGCGACAGGGCTCGGATTCGATTGGAGAACTGCAGGAAGAATTCTTTTGGGTTCGACGCCACCGTTTGTTGGGCGATGGCCATAACCACGCTGAGGATGTTTTTCGAGCGATGGTTGACCTCGTTCATTAGAAGACGAACGTGTTGCTCGGCCATTCGGTGCGCCTCGGTGCGCTCAATCACACGTTGCTCAAGCGTCTCGTTCAAATCCCGCAACTGCTCCTGGATCAGGCGACGCTCCATGACTTCGGCCAAGAGTGCTCGGTTCGTGGATTCGAGCTGGCGCTGTTTGAGGTGCAACTCGACGAGCACTGTAACTTTTGAACGAAGAATCGCGGGGTTGATGGGCTTATGAAGGTAATCGACCGCGCCGCTGTCGTAGCCCTCGATGACATGCTCATCGTCGTTGAAATAAGCAGTCAAAAAGATGATCGGAACGTTCGACGTTTTCTTTCGCTGCCTGATCATTTGCGCAAGTTCGAAACCGGTGGTGCCCGGCATATGAATGTCCAAGATCAGGACGGCAAATTCTTCTGCTAGAATGGCCAGGAGCGCTTGTTCGGCGGATTCGGCCTTGACCAGGCGGTACCAAGGCTGATCCAGAACGGTTTCTAGAACCGTCAGATTCCGTGGCTCGTCATCCACGATCAGGATGTTGACCATCTCGTTTGGATAGGTCGGTGGATGTCGTTCCACGAGCGCGGTCGCGGCCGCATCGCTGACGACGAGGGAGTTGTGAGTACCGGTCATTGAAGTGAAGCCCGTTCGCGGTACGTCCGCGGCATCCAACCGAGACGAAGGCTTCCGTCTTGCCGAGAAATCAGAAGGTCTGTCATCGGTGGAGCCACACTCTCATGAGCGAGAGAAGCTGGTCGGTATTGACCGGCTTGGAAATATAATCGCTGGCACCTGCTTGGAGGCACTTCTCCCGATCTCCTTTCATGGCCTTCGCCGTCAGCGCAAGGATCGGGATTTTTCCGAAATCCGGGAGCTCGCGAATCCGGCGGATGGTTTCGTATCCATCCATCTCCGGCATCATGATGTCCATGAGCACGAGACTGATGTTCGGCTCATCCTGGATGATCTCGATCGCGGTCTTGCCTTTCGTCGTGCTCACGACGTCGACTTCATGATTTTCGAGTAACGACGTCAGTGCGAAAATATTGCGGGCGTCATCATCGACGACCAGCACCTTGCGATTGCGCAGGATTTCTCGAGAGCCATGAAGCCGGTCGAGCATCGCCTGCTTGTCCTTGGGAAGGTCCTTCGTGACGCGATGCAAGAACAGCGAGGTTTCGTCGAACAGCCGCTCGGGCGACTGGACATCTTTCAAGACGATGCTTTTCGCCGTCGCTTTGATCTGCTTTTGCTCCTCGTCGGACAGCTCCTTGCCGGTGAAAACGACGACCGGCATGTCCGCCAGCGTGGCGTCGGCCTGTAGCGTCGAGAGCATCTCGAAGCCGGACATGTCCGGCAAGCGGAGGTCGAGCACGATGCAATCGAATGGCTGCGCCCGCATGGCCGCGAGGGCGTCGCCGCCGCTGGACGCCGAAACGACCTCGATGTCTTCATAGTCCAGTAATTCGACGATGGACTGTCTTTCGATGTCGTTGTCCTCGACGACGAGGAGGCGTTTCGTCCGTGGGAGCGTGAACTCTTTCAATTTAGAGAAAGCGGTTTCCAGACCGGCGGTGGTCGGCTCTTTGATGAGATAAGCGAAAGCCCCATGCGCCAGACCATGCTGCCGTTCTTCCTCGAGAGTGACGATCTGAACCGGAATATGGCGGGTGATCGGGTCGAGTTTCAGTTGATTGAGAACCGTCCATCCGAGCATGTCCGGCAAGAAAATATCGAGTGAAATCGCTGCGGGTTGATATTTGCGTGCGAGCGCGAGTGCGTCCGAACCCCGGTTGGTCACGAGGACCTTGAAGCCTCTGTCCCGCGCAAGCCCCAGAAGGATTCGCGCGTAATGGACATCGTCCTCGACGATCAGGAGAACGGTGTCGCCTTCATTGATGACTTCGCGATCGTCATCGACATGTTCCTCGCGCGTAACGGGAAGGACCATCAGCTCGCGCGCTGCCGGAGCGCGTCGTGCGACATCGTCCATCGATGCGGACACGTTTTCGCGGCCGTGAAATTGGACTGGCAGGTAGAGTATAAAGTTGCTTCCTTCGCCGTAGACGCTCGTGAGTTTGATCTCACCGCCCAGCAGCAGTGCCAGTTCGCGGCTGATTGCCAGACCCAGTCCGGTCCCGCCATATCTGCGTGAGGTGCCTGCGTCCGCTTGCTGGAAGGCTTCGAAGATGAGGCGCTGCTTGTCCGGGGCAATGCCGATGCCGGTGTCCTGGACCGAAAATGCGACGACCTGTGCGGCCTTGCTGAGCACTGGATGATCGACGCTCCAGCCGTCGGTGGCGGGCATCACCCGCACGTGGACGTAACCCTTGGACGTGAACTTCACGGCGTTCGACAGCAGGTTCTTGAGAATCTGCTGCAGACGTTTGTCGTCGCTTTCCAGCAACCGCGGAAGCTCTGGCGAAAACTGAACGTCGAACGGAAGATTTTTCGCCTCCGCCACGTGACGGAAATTGCGTTCGATGTTTTCGCGCAGACGATGGAATGGGATTTCCTCGACTTCGACAGTCACGGTGCCCGATTCGATTTTCGACAGATCGAGAATATCGTTGATGAGATTCAGAAGATCCGATCCGGACGAATTGATGTTTCGCGAGAACTCGACTTGTTTGCCCGAGAGGTTGCCAGGCACGTTTTCTGCCAATTGCTGGCTCAGGATCAAAATCGAATTGAGTGGAGTCCGAAGTTCGTGGGACATATTGGCCAGGAACTCGGACTTGTATTTCGACGTCAGGGCGAGTTCGATGGCCTTTTCTTCGAGAGCGTATCGGGCCTGCTCGACTTCGGCGTTCTTGCGTTCGACTTCCGCATTCTGTTCAGCCAGCAGTCTTGCTTTCGTGCCCAACTCCTCGTTCGTTTGCTGCAACTCGGTCTGACGGGACTGCAACTCGACCGTTAGCTGTTGAGATTGCGTCAGCAATCCTTCGGTGCGCATCGTCGCTTCGATCGTATTGAAAACGGCTCCGAGACTGAGCGTGAGCTGATCGAGGAAAGCCAGGTTCACATCGGTGAACGGCTGCAGCGTCGCGAGTTCGATGACGGCTTTGGTTTGGCCTTCGAAAAGCACAGGCAATACGACGATGCTGACACGCGCTGCTTCACCGAGACTTGAGGTGATCGTTATGAAGTCCGGTGGGACGTCGATGAGCAGAATGCTTTTCTTTTCGACCGCACATTGGCCGGTCAGCCCCTCGCCGAGTTCTAAGCTCTCCATGAGCCTGCCGCCACCATGGGCGTAGCTCGACAGCAATTTCAGTTTTGGGTTCTGCGCGCCATTTTCGAGATGATAGATCGTGCCCTGATAGGCTCGCACCAGAGGGCTCAATTCGCTGAGCAATATATGGCCGACCGTGCTCAAGTCGCGTTGGCCTTGCAGCATGCCGGTGAACTTCGCAAGGTTGGTCTTCAGCCAATCCTGCTCGCGGTTGCTCTCCGTCGTGTCGCGCAGATTGGAAATCATCGTATTGAGGTTGTCTTTAAGCTCAGAGACCTCGCCTCGGGCGTCGACCTGAATGGTGCGGGTCAAATCGCCTTTGGTCACGGCCGTTGCCACCTCGGCGATCGCACGCACTTGGGTGGTCAGGTTCGCGGCCAGTAGATTCACGTTGCTGGTGAGATCCTTCCAGGTGCCGGCCGCGCCCGGAACGTGGGCTTGTCCGCCCAGCCGTCCATCGACGCCCACTTCACGCGCGACGTTCGTGACCTGATCGGCGAAGATCGCGAGCGTATCCGTCATGTTGTTGATCGTTTCGCCCAGCGCGGCGACCTCGCCCTTGGCTTGCACGGTGAGCCGCTGACTGAGATTGCCGTTGGCCACGGCCGTCACGACCTTGACGATGCCTCGGACCTGATCAGTGAGGTTCGACGCCATGAAGTTGACGTTGTCCGTGAGGTCCTTCCACGTTCCCGCGACGCCGGGAACAACGGCCTGTCCTCCCAGCCGGCCCTCGGTGCCGACCTCGCGCGCAACGCGCGTCACTTCTCCGGCGAACGAGTTGAGCTGATCGACCATCGTGTTGATGGTGTTCTTCAGTTCGAGAATCTCACCTTTGACGTCGACGGTGATTTTGCGGTTCAGGTCGCCGCGGGCCACCGCCGTGGTCACCTCGGCGATGTTGCGCACCTGCGTCGTGAGATTGTTGGCCAGACCATTGACGGTGTCGGTGAGGTCCTTCCATGTACCGGCAACACCCGGCACGGCCGCCTGGCCGCCCAACCGTCCTTCGGTGCCCACCTCGCGAGCGACGCGCGTCACTTCCGACGCGAAAGATCGCAGCTGCTCGACCATCGTGTTGATGGTCTCCTTCAACTGTAGGATCTCGCCGCGCACGTCGACGGTGATCTTCTTCGACAGATCGCCCAAGGCGACCGCGGTCGTCACTTCGGCGATGTTGCGCACCTGGCCGGTCAGATTCGAGGCCATCGAGTTGACGTTATCGGTCAGATCCTTCCACGTACCGGCAACACCCGGTACCTGCGCCTGACCGCCGAGCTTGCCTTCGGTGCCGACTTCGCGCGCCACGCGCGTCACTTCCGAAGCGAAGGCCGACAGCTGGTCGACCATCGTGTTCATGGTTTCCTTGAGCTGCAGGATTTCGCCCTTCACATCGACCGTGATCTTGCGGCTGAGGTCTCCACGCGCGATTGCGGTCGCAACGTCCGCGATGTTGCGGACCTGACCGGTCAGGTTGTTCGCCATCGAGTTGGCGTTGTCGGTCAGATCTTTCCAGGTGCCCGCGACACCTGGCACCTGCGCCTG
>JANMAN010000544.1:0-2767 GCA_031359885.1 Tardiphaga sp.
AGTTAATTGAGGCGCGCAACCCGTTTATATCGCTGGCGCGCAATGGGGACACACCATGGACCAAACTTTTGCAAGGTATCAGCCGACAGCGCTGAGCCTGTTTCGATTCATCACGGGGCTCTTGTTGCTTCAATACGGCATCGCCAAGATTTTCAAATTTCCGGTGCTTCCTTATTTCGCGAATCCGCCGACCCTTACGATGGTGGCCGGCTCGATCGAACTCGTCGGCGGCGGGCTTCTCCTTGTCGGCCTGTTCACACGCCCCGTCGCGTTCGTCCTGTCGGGCCTGATGGCTTGCGCTTATTTCATCGGACATATGTTCAAGGGCGACACGCCCGTGTCGCTGCCACTGCTCAACGGCGGCACAGCGGCAATTTTGTTCTGCTTCGCGTGTCTTTATCTGGCGACAGCCGGCGGCGGCCCGATCAGCCTCGACGCAACGCTGCGCAAGAAAGCGTAAGCCTTAAACAAAACGAAACAGAAATGGCCGGCCAGTTGTCCTGCCATTTTTACTTTAGCCGCCCTTGCCTTCCAACGGCACGGCGGCTTCGTATTTGGAGTTGTGCAGCACTAGCGACGTCTTGACGTTGCGGACATGCGGCGCAGCGGTGAGGTGCCCGACGAAATCCTGAAACGTCGCCATGTCTGGTGCGACGCATTTCAAAATGAAATCGATGTCGCCGGACAGCATCCAGCATTCCCGCACCAACGGCTCTTTGCGCACGAAATTCTCGAATGCTTTGAGATCGGCTTCGGCCTGGCTCGACAGATGCACCGACGCGAACACGGTCACATCGAAGCCGAGCAGCCTCGGATCGAGCAACGCGCGATAACCCTGAATGTAGCCATCCTCTTCCAGCGTCCTGACCCGTCGCAAACATGGCGGCGGCGAAATGCCGACGCGGCGTGCCAGCTCGACGTTTGTGATCCGACCGTCCGTTTGAATTTCGCTCAAAATCTTGAGGTCGATGTCGTCGAGGTTCTTAGCCACGTCGTTAATCTCACATCCGGTTGCTGAACGAGGCTTGTCATAGCGCAGAGCGATGGTCGACGCGCAACATTATTGCGCCAGATGATCGTCCATCTGACTGTGCACAGGAGAATATTCGCTGGGACGGATTGCAAATCTTGCATAGCTCGCCAGATGTCCTAAACTTCATTTTGACGCTTTCCGAGCGACCGGGCCCATTTTTCGCGCGGTTCTTTGAAAAACCGCCGATCATCATCTTCATAGCGAGCTGTCGTCATGGCCAGTCCGAGCCAAATCCCGAAATACGTCAAACTCGTCATCATCGGTTCCGGGCCGGCCGGATATACCGCCGCGATCTACGCCGCTCGCGCGATGCTGGAGCCGGTTCTGATCCAGGGCATTCAGCCCGGCGGACAATTGACCATCACGACTGACGTCGAGAATTACCCCGGTTTTGCCGACGTAATCCAGGGCCCATGGCTGATGGAGCAGATGGAGAAACAGGCAGCGCATGTCGGCACCAACATAGTCACCGACTTGGTGACGGAGTTGGACCTCAAACAGCGACCGTTCCGCCTGGTGTGCGATTCAGGCGATGTGTATCTCGCCGACACCGTGATCCTCGCAACCGGCGCGCAAGCGCGCTGGCTGGGCCTTCCGTCGGAAGAGGCTTTCAAAGGTTTTGGCGTGTCGGCTTGTGCAACCTGCGATGGCTTTTTCTATCGCAACAAGGAAGTCGTGGTCGTCGGTGGTGGCAATACCGCTGTCGAGGAGGCGTTGTTCCTGACCAACTTCGCGTCGTCGGTCACGGTCGTGCATCGCCGCGATCATTTTCGTGCCGAACGCATTCTGCAAGACCGCCTCTTCAATCATCCGAAGATCAAGGTGATCTGGGATTCCGAGGTGGACGAGATCTGCGGCACCCAAAATCCCGGCAAGGTCACGCATGTTCGGCTTAAAAACGTGAAGTCGGACACGCTCAGCGACCTGCCGGCTGACGGCGTATTCATTGCGATCGGCCACGCTCCCGCGACCGATCTCGTGCAGGGCCAGGTCAAGCTGAAACCGTCGGGCTATGTCGAAGTCGCCCCCAATTCGACCGCGACCAATGTGCCGGGCGTGTTTGCGGCCGGCGATGTCGCGGACGAAGTCTGGCGGCAGGCGGTCACCGCGGCCGGTCTCGGCTGTATGGCGGCACTCGAAGCCGAGCGCTATCTGGCGGCGCGGGCCAGCGAACGCGCAGCGGCGGAATAGAGCATGCCCACAAGGATGACGCGTACGCGCGACGGATTTACCGACATGGATTGGGACAAGCTGAAGGTCTTCCATGCCGCGGCGGAGGCAGGCAGCTTCACCCATGCCGGCGAACAGCTCGGGCTGTCGCAATCCGCCGTATCGCGGCAGGTCAGCGCGCTCGAACAGGAATTATCCGTCTCGTTGTTTCATCGTCATGCGCGCGGACTGATTCTCACCGAACAAGGCGACATGCTGTTTCGCACGGCGCATGACGTGTTCATGCAGTTGCAGGCCGCGCGCGCGAAACTGACCGACAGCCGGGAGCGACCGAGCGGCGATCTCAAGGTCACGACCACGCCCGGCGTCGGCATCAACTGGCTAATCCCACGGCTGGGCGAATTCACCGCGCTCTATCCCGAAATCCGGATTTCGCTGATCGTCACCGATGAAGAACTCGATTTGTCGATGCGCGAAGCCGACGTCGCGATCCGAACCCGCAAGCCGACCCAGCCGGACCTGATCCAGCGCAAACTGTTCGCGATGGGCTTCCATGCCTATTGC
>JANMAN010000325.1:0-2795 GCA_031359885.1 Tardiphaga sp.
CGGTGATCGATGCCCGGGTGATTTTCGGCGCGTTGATGGGCGCGATCGTCTGGAATGTCGTCACCTGGGCGCTCGGCATTCCGTCGAGTTCGTCGCATGCGCTGATAGGCGGATTGCTCGGCGCGGGCCTTGCGAAAGCGGGACTATCGGCGGCGGTGTGGGGCGGGCTGACCAAGGCGCTGCTCGCGATCGTGCTGTCGCCGCTGGTTGGTTTTCTGCTTGCGCTGGTGCTGGTCGCGATCGTGTCGTGGGCGGCGGTGCGCTCGACGCCGTTCGCTGTGGATCGTGCGTTTCGCATTCTGCAATTCGTCTCGGCGTCGCTGTATTCGCTCGGCCATGGCGGCAACGATGCGCAGAAGACGATGGGCATCATCGCCGTGCTTCTGTACTCGCAGGGCTATCTCGGCTCAGAGTTTTCCGTGCCGTTCTGGGTGGTGATCGCGTGCCAGTCCGCGATGGCACTGGGCACGTTGATGGGCGGCTGGCGCATCGTCCGCACCATGGGCTTGCGGATCACCAAGCTGACCCCGATGCAGGGCTTCTGCGCCGAAACCGGCGGCGCGGCGACGCTGTTCGCCGCCACCTTCTTGGGCGTGCCGGTCTCGACCACGCACACCATCACCGGCGCGATCGTCGGCGTCGGCGCGGCGCGGCGGCTGTCCGCCGTGCGCTGGAGCGTGGCGAGTTCGATCGTCTATGCGTGGATCATCACGATCCCGGCGTCGGCAATCGTCGCGGCGCTCTCTTACTGGGCGGTGGGGCTGGTGCCGGCGTTCAAGTCACCAATTTGAGCCCGACAATGCCCGCGACGATCAGGCCGATCGAGGCGATGCGCGCCACGGTCGCCGGATCGCCAAACAGGATGATGCCGCAGATGGCTGTGCCGACCGCGCCGATGCCGGTCCAGACCGCATAGGCCGTCCCCATCGGAAGCGTCTTGAGCGCCAGCGCGAGCATGCCCACGCTCGCCGTCATGCTCGCCAGCGTCAGGACGGACGGCACCAGCCGCGTGAACCCTTCGGTATATTTCAAACCGACCGCCCAGCCGATCTCCAGCAATCCCGCGATGAACAACAAAACCCAGGCCATGACTGGCTCTCCTTTTCGATGGCGCGAACTCTCACCGCAAAACGGTGTCCACGTATGCGGAGCGCGCGCGGAGGCAGGGCCATCCCTGCGAATGATGTTGAAGCGCCAGAAGATCGTCCTCGGCGTGCACCTTATGCGCTATCGTCGAATAAGATGCAACTGCATGAAGATCAATCTCTCTTGATCCTGCCTGCTTTCAATGTCACGCCTCCGCCATGTCCGACATTGCACTCACATCCGAATCTCCCGCGCGCATGCAGCTTGCGACCGAAGTCGCGCGGCGTCGCACGTTTGCGATCATCTCGCATCCCGACGCCGGCAAAACCACGCTGACCGAAAAGCTGCTGCTGTTCGGCGGCGCGATCAATCTCGCCGGGCAGGTCAAGGCCAAGGGCGAGCGCCGCAACACCCGCTCCGACTGGATGAAGATCGAGCGCGACCGCGGCATTTCGGTCGTCACCTCCGTCATGACCTTCGAGTTCGACAACCTCGTCTTCAACCTGCTCGATACGCCGGGCCATGAAGACTTCTCGGAAGATACTTACCGGACGCTCACCGCGGTTGATTCCGCCGTCATGGTGATCGACGCCGCGAAGGGCATCGAGGCGCGGACGCTGAAGCTGATCGAGGTCTGTCGTCTCAGAGACATTCCGATCATCACTTTCATCAATAAGATGGACCGCGAGAGCCGCGACGTGTTCGATCTGCTCGACGAGATCGAGAAGACGCTGGCGCTCGACACGACGCCGATCAATTGGCCGGTCGGCCGTGGTCGCGACTTCATGGGCACCTATGAAATCGAGACCGGCGGCATTCGTCTTCTCGAGGGCGGCGGCGCCAAGACCGGCGCGGCCGAAAAAATCGAGATTTCCGAACTCGCCGGGCGCAACGCCAATCTCGACGTCAACGAGGTCACCGAAGAATTGGCGCTGGTGAAAGAAGCCTCGAAGCCGTTCGATCTGCAATCGTTTCGCGAAGGCCACCTCACGCCGGTTTATTTCGGATCGGCGCTGCGCAATTTCGGCGTCGGCGATCTGCTCGACGGGCTCGGCAAATACGCGCCGCCGCCGCGCGCGCAGGACAGCAATCTGCGCAAGGTCGAGGCCAATGAGCCGCGCATGAGCGCCTTCGTTTTCAAAATTCAAGCGAACATGGATCCCAATCACCGGGACCGCATCGCCTTCGCGCGGCTCTGCTCGGGCAAGCTGACGCGCGGCATGAAGGCGAAACTGGTTCGCACCGGCAAGAACATGTCGCTGTCGTCGCCGCAATTCTTCTTCGCGCAGGATCGCGCGCTGGCGGACGAAGCTTTCGCCGGCGACGTCGTCGGCATTCCCAATCACGGCACGCTGCGCATCGGCGATACGTTGAGCGAAGGCGAGGATATCAATTTCGTCGGCGTGCCGTCCTTTGCACCGGAAATCGT
The DNA here is from genome assembly GCA_031359885.1 of Tardiphaga sp. Classification (GTDB taxonomy): domain Bacteria; phylum Pseudomonadota; class Alphaproteobacteria; order Rhizobiales; family Xanthobacteraceae; genus Tardiphaga. The sequence goes on from JANMAN010000325.1 coordinate 2,516, forward strand.
GCGCCGCGTGCGCCTCACCGACGCGATGAAGGCAAAAAAGCTGAAAGAGGCGTTGCAGCAGATGTCGGAGGAGGGCGTCGTGCAGGTGTTCCGCCCGCGCGACGGCGCACCGGCGCTGGTCGGCGTCGTTGGTCCCTTGCAGCTCGACGTGCTGAAAGCGCGGTTGCAGGCCGAGTATCAACTGCCTGTCGATTTCGAGGTCTCAGAATTTCAGCTCGCACGCTGGATTTCGTCCGACGACCGCAAGGCGCTCGATACGTTCGTCGCCGCGAACAATTCG
>JANMAN010000658.1:0-6530 GCA_031359885.1 Tardiphaga sp.
TCGCGCAAGACGATCAATGGCGGCATCGTCGGCTTCTTCTCCTGCGAAATGTCGGCCGAGCAGCTCGCGACGCGTATTCTCGCCGAACAAACCGGCATCGCATCGAGCACGATCCGGCGCGGCGGCATCACGCAAAACGAATTCGATAAAATTCGCGATCACACCATCGAATTGCAGCACCTGCCGCTTTACGTCGACGAGACCGGCGGTCTGTCGATCTCGCAACTGACCGCGCGCGCCCGACGCCTGAAGCGTCAGAAGGGCCTTGACGTCATCATGGTGGACTACATCCAGCTCTTGCAGGGCTCGGGAAAACGCTCCGACAACCGCGTGCAGGAGGTCACCGAGATCACCACGAGCCTCAAGGCGCTGGCGAAGGAGCTGAACTGTCCGGTGATCGCCCTGTCGCAGTTGTCGCGTCAGGTCGAGAGCCGCGAGGACAAGCGTCCGCAACTATCGGATCTGCGCGAGTCCGGTTCGATCGAACAGGACGCCGACGTGGTGATTTTCGTCTATCGCGAAGAGTATTATCTGCAAAACAAAGAACCCCGCGCCGGCACGCCCGAGCACGAGAAATGGCAGCTCGATATGTCGCTGGTGCACGGCAAGGCCGAAGTCATCATCGGCAAACAGCGTCACGGCCCGACCGGCACCGTCGAGATGCAGTTCGAGGGCCAGTTCACGCGCTTCAGCGATCTTGCCCACGACCATCTGCCGGACCGGATGTAGCGCAAGTCGATGACCGCCGATCCGACGCCGCATCCTGAATCGATCATACCGGCCGGCGCCGGCGGCGTTCTGACGATCGACCTCGATGCCATCGTCGCCAACTGGCGCAAGCTCGAAAAGACGGCGCTGCCCGCCGAATGCGCCGCGGTCGTCAAGGCCGACGCCTATGGCTGCGGCATCGGTCCTGTCGTGCGCGCGCTGGCGAAAGCCGGCTGCAAGACGTTCTTCGTGGCGACACTGGACGAAGCGCGCGCCGTTCGCGCCGCCGCTAGCGACGCAACGGTATACGTGCTCGACGGCTTCTTCGCAGGCTCCGGCGACGCGCTCGCGGAGATCAACGCGCGCCCTGTGATCGGCGATCTCAACGAACTCGCCGAATGGGACATGTTCTGCCGCGTCCAACAATGGAGCGGCGGCGCGGCCATCCATATCGACACCGGCATGAACCGGCTCGGCCTGAGCCTGATGGATGCGCAAGCGATCGTGCCGCGCATCGCGGCCGGCAATCACGGCCTCACGCTTGTGATGAGCCACCTCGCCTGCGCGGAGGCGCTGAACAATCCCGCCAATGTGCGGCAACTCGCGAACTTTCGCGACATCGCAGGTGCCTATGCAGGCATGCCGGCGTCGCTCGCGGCTTCCTCAGGCATCTTCCTCGGCGGCCACTACGCGCTCGACATGGTGCGGCCGGGAGCTGCGCTCTACGGCGTCAACCCGACGCCGGAAGCCGGCAATCCGATGCAACAGGTCGTAACGCTGAAAGCGCGCATCATCCAGACCCGCGACATCGACCGCGGCGAGAGCGTCGGTTATGGCGGCGCCTGGACCGCACGGCGGCCGACCAAACTCGCGATCATCGCGGCCGGATATGCCGATGGCTATTTCAGAGCGGCAGGCGCGACCGACGGCACGCGCGGGGCCGAGGTCGTGATCGCCGGCAAGCGATGCCCGGTCGCAGGCCGCATCTCGATGGACCTCACCGCGATCGACATCACCGACCTGCCCGCCAACGCCGCGCGGCGCGGCCACATGGCGACGCTGATCGGCGACGGCATCACGGTCGATGAGTTGGCGCATCATTTCGGCACCATCGGCTATGAGGTGCTGACCAGCCTCGGCCGCCGCTTCGCGCGGGTTTACACTTCCACAAACTCGGAAACGTAAGGCGGCATTTACCATTCTCGCGCTTTCATGCCGGATTGATAAATTCATTTCCGGGAGAAAACGCAGTGATGACCGTTGCGCTGCAGTTGAAGCCGGCGGACGCCGAAGCGTCGCCGCCAGGCGATAGCCAACTGGTCGATCAACTCGCCAACCGAATTGGAGAACTCGGCGTCGAACTCGCCGACGTCGCCGGCAATATCGAGGACGTCGCCGCCCGCGTCGCCGTGCAGGCCGGTCGCTTCGGCCATCTGCAACAGACCGCCGAGATCATGGTCGCGACCAACCACAGTATCGCGACCGCATCGCGTGCGGTGCAGACCGCGACGACGGCCGCCGTCCACGGCATGACGGAATCCCGCACCGTCGTGAGCGCCGCGGTCGATCAGATCGCCGAACTGATCGACGCCGTCAGCCGAATCGAACGCCGTCTCGAATCGGTCGGGGCCGCGCTGGCGCAAGTCGCCAAATCGTCCGACGCGATCGAAGCGATCGCCAAGCAGACCAATCTTTTGGCGTTGAATGCGACCATCGAAGCCGCACGTGCCGGCACCGCCGGGCGCGGCTTTGCGGTCGTCGCCAGCGAAGTGAAAGGTCTTGCCGGCGCTACGCGGCGTGCGACCAACCTGATCAGCGACACCGTTCGCGATCTCGACGGCCAGATGCGCGGCCTGATCGCGGAAAGCGGCGAAGCCTCGCTGCGCGCTCGCAACGCCGGCACCGGCGCCGAGCAGATCAAGAATATCATCGTCGGCGTGCACGAAGGGTTCAGTGCGATCGGTCAGGAGATCGATGGCGTCGCAAAGGCGGCGACCTCGAACCTCACGCATTGCGACACGGTGATCGGCGAACTCGGCAATCTCGCCAACGGCGTCGAGCTGTCGTCGATCGGTTTGAAAGATGCCGATACGCGGGTCGCGAGCCTTTTGAACCTGACCGAAGGTTTGATCGAGCACATCGCCACGAGCGGCGTGGATACGTCGGATACGCCGCTCATTCGAATCGTCGATCGGGGCGCAAAGCAGATCGCCGATGCTTTTACCGCCGCGGTCGATCGCGGCGACATCAGCATGGCCGATCTGTTCGACGACAATTATCGCGAGATCCCAAATAGCGATCCGAAACAGTATCTCACCAATTACGTCGCGCTGACGGACCGCATCCTGCCGCCGATCCAAGACCCGATCCAGAAGCTCGATCCACGCATCGTGTTCTGCGTCGCCTGGGCCAAAAGCGGATTTCTGCCGACGCACAATCCGAACTATTCGCTGCCGCAGGGCGCCGATCCGGTCTGGAACAACGCCAATTGCCGCAACCGCCGCATCTTCAGCGACCGCACGGTCAAGAAGGTCGGCGCGAATACCAAACCATTTTTATTGCAGACCTATCGCCGCGACATGGGCGGCGGCACCTTCGTGCTGATGAAAGACCTGTCATCGCCGGTCTATGTCAAAGGTCGGCACTGGGGCGCGTTCCGGATGGGCTTCCGGCAGTCCTGACGTCTCGACATTGGTCATTGCGAGCGATGCATGGTGTTGGCATAGCCTACGGCATGCGAAGCGAAATCGTCCATAAAACACCGAGGACAGACTGGATTGCGTCGTTGCCGTCGTCGCTCGACGACGAGCGATTTGGCGTCTCGCAATGACGTCGCGGAGACTGCCGTGCTGACCTACGCCTTCGTCCTCGCGGTCGGGCTCGTTGCCGGCACCATTTCGGGCATCATCGGCACCGGCTCGTCGATCATGCTGCTGCCGGTGCTGGTCTATGAGTTCGGGCCGAAGCAGGCCGTGCCGATCATGGCCGTCGCCGCCGTTATGGCGAACCTCTCGCGCATCATGGCATATTGGCGCGAGGTCGATTGGCGCGCCACCCTCGCTTACTCCGCGACGGGTATTCCCGCCGCCGCGCTCGGCGCGCGCACGCTCATCGAACTGCCGTCGCAGGCCGTCGATATCACGATGGGATTATTCTTCATCGCGATGGTGCCGGTGCGGCATTGGCTGGCGCGGCACGACCTGAAAGCGACGCTGTGGCATCTCGCGATCGGCGGCGCTTTGATCGGCTATATCACCGGCATCGTGGTGTCGTCGGGGCCGCTGAGCGTACCGCTGTTTTTGTTTTACGGCCTCACCAAAGGCGCGTTCCTCGCCACCGAAGCGGCATCCTCGCTCGGGCTCTACATCACGAAGTCCATCGTGTTCGAACGCTTCGGCGTGTTGAATCTAGACGTGCTGCTGAAAGGCCTAATCGCGGGATCGTCGCTGATGGTCGGCTCGTTCATCGCCAAGCGTTTTGTAACGCGGCTCAACGCGAACACGTTTCGCTATGTGATGGATGTGGTGATGATTTTGGCGGGCCTGAGTATGTTGCGGAGTGGGATGGCTATTTGATGAGCCCAACTTGCAAGACGAACACCGTTACATAGACCGCGTTTCAATATACCTCTAACAACCGAAGTAATTGTCAAAAATGGATCCCCTCATCGGCCTTGGGCTAACAATATTTTTTGCTGCGCTTCGATACCTTATACCGTCAACTCCGCGACTGGTTGCTGTCACAGGCATAGCTATTGGAGTTCTTACGTTGCTCACTAGTCAACTACCTGACAATTACAAGCCTTCGCTGATTGTAATCGCACTCGTTGGGGCTGGACTTATATCCATCGCCATTGGGGCGCATATTTATCAGAATGATCTTAGTCTCAAACGTCCACTTCCTGTGCCTGAATCCAGTGGTCCTTCTACTCGATCCGACGGCGGCGATGGAGGCAGTGCCAAAGTCGTTGGGAGCGGAATTGCAATAGGGGGACCCGGAGGTATGGGGGGATCATTCGGGATCGGCGGAGCAGGAGGAAGCGCTGAAGTTTATGGGGACGGTCTTGCTGCAGGTGGTGCTGGTGGTCACGCTGGCGAGCACGGAGTTTGGCGGCCCCCAGCTAAGTCTGGATATGAGATTGCACAGCGCAAATTAGGACTACCTGTTGACCCGTTTCTGCGCCAGTTCGGAAGGGGTGGTGCCGGCCCGGGTTATGGAGAGAAGCTCGACATAATCGAGAAACTCCGAGAACTATATTTTAGTGATAAAAAAATAAATCTGGTCAGTATTTTTGCGGACATAAACGCAGTCCCACTGGAATATTTGAATGGCAAGCTAGCGCAAAATAGTGAAAATTGGCGTGCCAGAATTGTCGATGATGAGTACGAATTCTATCTATTAAGATAGGTAGCAACTCCGACGGATATCGGACCACATCAAGCAACACAATTCGTGCTACGCGTTGCGCCCTCTTCCTTGAGCAACTCATTCCCCATGCCCAAATCCTCCCTCTCCTTCGTCTGCCAAAACTGCGGGGCGGCGTTCAATCGCTGGCAGGGGAAGTGCGAGTCGTGCGGCGAGTGGAACACGCTGGTCGAGGAAGCCGCCGAAGGCACGTCGATCCCCGCCAGCATCCGCTCCAAGCGACGCGGCCGGCTGTTCACGCTTGAATCGCTGACGGGCAAAAGCCAGGACGCGCCGCGCCTGCCGTCCGGCATGGGCGAACTCGACCGCGTCACAGGCGGCGGCTTCGTGCGCGGCTCGGTGATCTTGCTCGGCGGCGATCCCGGCATCGGCAAATCGACGCTTCTGACGCAAGCGACCTCCCTGCTCGCGCGCCAGGGCCACCGCGTCGTCTATATTTCCGGCGAAGAAGCCGTCGCCCAAGTGCGTCTCCGCGCCGCGCGGCTCGGTCTCGCCGACGCGGCCGTGCAGCTCGCCGCCGAAACCTCGGTCGAGGACATCGTCGCCACGCTCTCGGAGGGCGCGGTGCCGCGCCTCATCATTATCGATTCGATCCAGACGATGTGGACCGACACGGTCGAATCCGCGCCGGGCACCGTCACGCAGGTCCGCGCCTCGGCGCAGGCGCTGATACGTTTCGCCAAAAAAACAGGTGCCGCGATCATCCTCGTCGGGCACGTCACCAAGGACGGCCAGATCGCGGGCCCGCGCGTGGTCGAGCACATGGTCGATGCGGTGTTGTCGTTCGAGGGCGAAGGCTCGCAACAGTTTCGGATTTTGCGCGCGGTCAAAAACCGCTTCGGCCCGACCGACGAGATCGGCGTGTTCGAGATGACGGGCTTAGGCCTTCGCGAGGTGTCCAACCCGTCCGAGCTGTTTCTTTCCGCGCGCGATCTCGGCTCGCCCGGCACGGCCGTATTCGCCGGGATGGAAGGCTCGCGGCCGGTGCTGGTCGAATTGCAAGCGCTCGTCGCGCCGACGACCTTGGGCACGCCGCGCCGTGCGGTGGTCGGCTGGGATTCGAGCAGACTGTCGATGGTCTTGGCGGTTCTCGAAGCCCATTGCGGCGTCAAGCTGTCCGGCTACGACGTGTATTTCAATGTCGCCGGCGGCTTGCGCATCAACGAGCCGGCCGCCGACTTGGCTGCTGCTGCCGCGCTGGTATCGTCGCTGGCAAATGCGCCGCTGCCGACCGACGCGGTCTATTTCGGCGAAATCTCGCTGTCCGGTGCGGTGCGTCCGGTGTCGCTGGCGTCGGCGCGTTTGAAAGAAGCCGCCAAGCTCGGCTTCGGCCGCGCGGTGGTCCCCGAATCCGCGCGCGGCGACGCCACTGCCACCAACAGCGACGCGGGATTGAC
>JANMAN010000670.1:0-5474 GCA_031359885.1 Tardiphaga sp.
GTCGGAGATGAAATTCGCCGGGGACGTATGGATGTTAGTGAAGTTGCAGCGGCCGCCACCGGAGATCCGGATTTTTTCGGCCGGCACGCGCGATTGCTCCAGCACGACCACCGAGCGTCCGCGCTGGCCTGCGATCGCCGCGCACATCAGCCCCGCCGCGCCCGCGCCGAGGATGATGACGTCGGATGATGTGTGGGGGGTGGGCAAAGTTAGGCGGTCGCTCTGATGAGCTGAAGCAATTTCGATGTCGATCGAAACGCTCCCGCATTTGCTGCCGTCATCATCCGCGAAAGCGGATGAACCAGTATTCCGTGACGATCATGATTTTGCAGAAGCGCTGCGGCGTACTGGTTCCCCGCCTCCGCGGGGATGACAGTTTCCTGTGATGAGATGTCGTGCAAATCAAATCCTGCTTCGCGATGGCGCTTGTTTTCAAAAGACGTCCTCACTCCACCAGCAACACATCGACGGCGACGGCGAGTTTCTGGCGGCGCGAGCCGACGATCATGCCGTCCACCGGCGACACGTCGGCGAAATCGCGGCCGACAGCCAGTTCGATGTGATGGTTGGCGACCACGATGTCATTGGTCGGATCGAGCCCGACCCAACCCATCGCCTCGCCGCACCACACCGCGACCCACGCATGCGACGCATCGGCACCTTCGAGGCGCGGCTGGCCCGGCGGCGGAATGGTGCGCAGATAACCCGAAACATAGGCGGCCGGAAGGCCGATGCCGCGCAAGCCCGAGATCATCACATGCGCAAAATCCTGACAGACGCCATGGCGTTTCTCGAACACTTCGGCCAGCGGCGTCGAGATCACCGTCGCTTTCGGATCGTATTTGAAATCCGTATAGACCCGCCGCATCAGCTCGACCGCGCCCTCCAACACGCCGCGACCCGGCGTGAAGCTCGTGAGCGCATAGGCCGTGATGTCAGGCTGAATCGGCGTCAGCGAACTCGCGAATACGTAGTTAACCGGCGACGAGGCATCGAACGTCGCGGCATCGACCGCCGCTTCGCAAATACGCTCCCATTGCGGACTCGCGGCATCGCGCGCCGGCGGATGGCGATCGACATCCACGCGCGAGCGCGACTCGATTTTCAGCAGCCGATGCGGCGTGTCGATCAGCACCGTTTCGATTTCGATCCCGAAAAAATCGACGCGCGCATTGCGCTCCGACGGACGTGGACGAATATCCACGCCATGCGATTGCAGAGTTTGGCCCACGCCGCTTAAGGGCTTCAGCCGCAGCGCGCAGCGCGCGTAAGAGACCTGGCTCGGATAGCTGTAGGTCGTGACGTGCTTGATGTCGTAGATCACGCAAGCCCCGTCAGCTTCTCCGGCCGCATGGCGCTCGCACCATGCGGGAAATAATGCGAACCGATCGCGTCCGACAGCGTCAGCAAATCCTGCTCCAGCGCGAACAGCGTAGTCGTGTCGAGCATGGCGGCTTCGGCCGTCGTCAGCCGCGCTTGCAAGGCAATCGCAAGCCGTTGCGGGCGTTCGATCAGTCCGCCCTCCTTCAGCTTCGGCAGTTGCGCGATGTGTTCGGTCAGCGCCGCGACCTGAAAAGCCGTCGAGCGCGGGTTGTACGGGTCGAGCACGGCGAGGTCGCGCACGGGGGCGAGCAGCGGCGCGATCAGATAGCGCGAGCGATAGGTGATCTGGCAATCCGCCAGCGTCAGCAGAATGTCGAGGTCGTCATTGTCGGCGGCGTCGAAGGCAAATTGCCGCGCGAAGCGCGTGGTGTTGATGGCGCGTTCGGCGCGGCGGCCCATGTCGAGGAAGCGCCAGCCGGCGGCGCGATTCATGTTTTCTTGTGCCAGCCCCGAAAAGCTCGCGAGTTCCTGTAACGTCAGTTCGGCGGCGCTGACGACGCCGTCATCGTCCTCGATGTCGTGCGACAATCGCTCGGCCATTTCAGTGATGACCTGCCACGCATCCGGCGACAGCCGTTCGCGCAACGAGGACGCGTTGCGCTGCGCCGCCTTGACCAGCGACAACGCCGAGCCGAATTGGTCGCCCTGCAAGGCATCGGCGGAAATCTTGGCGGGCTGCGCGCGCGCGGTCAGCGAGGACGCGCCCCACGTGACCAGCAAACGCAGGATGCGGTCGATCGACGGGTTGAGCGCCGCCCCGCCTTTGCCGGGATCGCGCGCCGGCGCGCCGAGCGCACGGATCAAGCGCAAAGTCGCTTCGGCGCGTTCGAGATAACGCCCGAGCCAAAACAGATTGTCGGCCGCGCGGCTCGGCACCCAGCCGGCGATGCGACGGATACGGACCTCGTCGCTCACAGGCAGCAGCGTCGAACTCGCGACTGTTTTGTCCGACACCACCCAGACGTCGGCGGAGCGCGCGCCCTCGCCCATCGACACGGCGCGCGAATCCAGTTGCTCGGCGATGCGACAGAAGCCGCCGGGCATCACGGTCCAGTCGTCCGGGGTCGCCGCGGCAAAGACTCGCAGCACGAAGGGGCGCGGCGCGAGTTGACCGTCGTCCCACACCGGCGTGGTCGACAGCCGCACAAGCTCCTGCCCGACATAATCGACGCCGCGATGGTGGATCGCATCGATCAGTTTGTCGCGCTCGGCGCGCGACATCTCGGACGGCAGCAGCGCGCCCTTGCGCGCGAAGCCTGCGACATTGCCGCCGAAGGCGCTGTCGATCGCAAAGTCGTCGAGCCGCGCCAACACTTCCTCGCGCGCCGCCTTTTGTCCGCACCACCAGGTCGCGATGTGCGGCAGAGCCAGGTCTTGGCCGAGCAGACGCTGACTGAGGCTCGGCATAAAGCCGAGCAGCGCACGCGCTTCCATCACGCCGGTGCCGGGGCGGTTGGCGATGACGACGCCGTTCTTGCGCAGCACGTCGATGAGGCCGGGCACGCCGAGTTGCGACGACGAATCCAATTCGAGCGGATCGAGCGAATTGGAATCCACGCGCCGCAGCAGCACGTCGAGCCGCTTCAGGCCGGCGACAGTGCGGATGTGGACGCGGTCGCCGGACACCGCGAGGTCGTCGCCTTCGACCAGGAGAAAGCCGAGATAGCGCGCCAGCGTCGCATGCTCGAAATAGGTCTCGCTGAATTGTCCGGGCGTCAAAAGGCCGATGCGCGGATCGTCGCGGTCGGCACCGGCGCGCAGGCCATCGCGAAACGCTTCGAAGAAGGGTGCCACGCGTTCGACATTCATCGCCTTGTAGAGCGCGGCAAAGGCACGCGACAGCACGAGGCGATTTTCTAGCGCGTAGCCCGCCCCGGACGGCGACTGCGTGCGATCGCCGAGTACCCACCAGCGGCCGTCCGGGCCACGGCCGAGATCGGCAGCGTAAAGATTGAGGTAGCGCGCATCCGGCGGCGCGATGCCGCGCACCTCGCGCAGATAATCCGCACTGCCGGCGATGGCGGCAGCGGGGATCGCGCCGTCGGCGATGAGTTTTCCCTCGCCATAGATGTCCTGCAGCACCAGCTCGTGCAGTTGCGCGCGCTGGATCACGCCGGCGGAAATATGCTGCCACTCGGAATCGTCGATCAATAAAGGCACATGGCTCAGCGGCCAGCTTCGGTCCGCCATGTCGCCGGGCGCGCGATAGGTGACGCCGGCCTCGCGCAAATGGCGATCGGCGGCACCGAAACGGCGTTGAATCTCGGTGGGTGCCAACGCGGCGAAGGCCTCGAAGAAGCGCCGCCAGACGGCGCGGGGCGCTCCGTCATGGCCGAGGAATTCGTCGGGAATGCCGGGCAGCGCCGTATAGCCGCGGGTCCACTGCGCGATCTTGCGATCGCGCGGACGCTGCTTGCTGGCGGGGCCTGCTGCGGCATCCATGGGGCGCTGGTCTCCTTGAAGGTTTGGTCCGATCGAGTTCAAACGATACATCCGACGCGGGGGCAGCATGTTCCCTCCCCCCTTGTGGGGGAGGGTTAGGGAGGGGGGTCAACGGAAGCGCGATCCCTCGCGACACCCCCCTCTCCACCTCTCCCCCATAAGGGGGAAAGAGCCGGCCGTGCGAGATGCAGCGTAGTGACTCAGTCGAGCTATACGCGAGCGAAACACATCACGACCTCAATGCAGGAGCGGCGTCCGCAAGTCGAGGGTTAAAGGGAATTCCAGGCTGCGTTCTTCGGGCGGCGGGTTGATCGGCCCCGGCGTGTGGCCGTGATCCTGAAACCGCGCCAGTCGCCGGGCTTCGGCCTCGTAGGTGTTGACCGGCTTAGTCTCGTAGCTGCGCCCGCCGGGGTGGGCGACATGGTAGACGCAGCCGCCGAACGAGCGGCCGTTCCACAAGTCCACGATGTCGAACACCAGCGGCGCGTGGACGGGAATCGTCGGATGCAGCCCGGACGCCGGCTGCCACGCCTTGAAGCGGACCCCGGCGACGACCTCGCCGGAGCGCCCGGTCGGCGTCATCGGCAGACGCCTGCCGTTGCAAGTGACGATGTGGCGGCCTTCGACGAAGCCCGAGGCTTTCAATTGCAGCCGCTCGACCGAGGAATCGACATAGCGCACGGTGCCGCCCGCGGTGCCTTCTTCGCCCAACACGTGCCACGGTTCCAACGCCTGGCGCAGTTCGAGCGTGACGCCGCCTTGCGTGACATGGCCGAACACCGGGAAGCGAAATTCGAGCTGCGCGGTGAACCATTCGGACGAGAAATCGTAGCCCGCGTCGCGCAAATCCGACAGCACGCTCTGGAAATCCTCCCAGAGGAAATGCGGCAGCATGAAGCGATCGTGCAGCGTCGTGCCCCAGCGCGTGAAGTGCCCGCCTTGCGGGGTTTTCCACAGCATCGCGATCAACGCGCGGATGAGAAGCTGCTGCGCCAACGACATGCGCGCATCGGGCGGCATTTCCAGCGCGCGGAATTCGACGAGACCGAGCCGGCCGGTGGTGCCGTCCGGCGAATAGAGTTTGTCGATGCAGATTTCAGACCGGTGGGTGTTGCCGGTGATGTCCACGAGGATGTGCCGGAACAGCCGGTCCACCAGCCACAGCGGCGCTTTGACATCGGCCGGGGGCACCTGCGCCAGCGCGATTTCCAGCTCGTAGAGGCCGTCGTGCCGGGCTTCGTCGATGCGCGGGGCTTGCGAGGTCGGGCCGATGAACATGCCGGAGAACATGTAGGACAGCGCCGGATGACGCTGCCAATACAGCACGAGGCTTTTCAAAAGGTCCGGTCGGCGCAGGAACGGCGAATTCTCAGGCTTGTCGCCGCCGACGACGACATGGTTGCCGCCGCCGGTGCCGGTGTGGCGGCCATCGACCAGGAAACGATTGGCGCCGAGACGGACATGCGCCGCGTCCTCGTAGAGAAACAGCGTCGTGTTCACGGCCTCGCGCCAGGTCGCGGCGGGATGGATGTTGATCTCGATCACGCCGGGATCGGGCGTCACTTTGATGACCTCGATGCGCGGATCGAACGGCGGCGGATAGCCCTCGACATGAACCTGCATCCGCATCTCTTCGGCGGTCGATTCCA
>JANMAN010000800.1:0-8392 GCA_031359885.1 Tardiphaga sp.
GGCTGACCATGCCCTCGATCGGTGGCATTACCGCCGAATGGGACACGGCACTGGACCTGATCGCCGACCGGTTCCGCGCCACGATCGCCGAACACGGGCCGGACAGCGTGGCCTTCTACGTCTCCGGCCAATGCCTGACCGAGGACTATTACGTCGCCAACAAGCTGATGAAAGGCTTCATCGGCAGCAGCAATGTCGATACCAATTCGCGGTTGTGCATGGCGTCGTCGGTTGCCGGCCATCGTCGAGCGTTCGGCTCGGACACTGTGCCGGGCTGTTATGACGATCTCGATCAGGCAGACCTCTTGGTGTTGGTCGGCTCGAACGCCGCATGGTGTCACCCGGTGTTGTTTCAGCGCATGCTGAAGAACAAACAGACTCGCGGCGCGCGCATCGTCGTGATCGATCCGCGCCGCACCGACACGGCCGGCGATGCTGATCTGTTTCTGGGCCTAAAGCCCGGCACCGATACGGCGCTGTTCAGCGGTCTGCTCGCTTACCTCGCTGACAATGGCGCGCTCGATCAGGACTACATCGCTGCCTATACCGAGGGCTTCGATGCGGCGCTGGCGCGCGCGCGGAGCATCGCCGGCGGCGTTGCCGCGACCGCGCTTGCGACGGGGCTTTCAGATAACGACGTCGGAACGTTCTTTCAGATGTTCAAGGCGACGCCACGCGTCGTCACGCTGTATTCGCAGGGCGTCAATCAATCCGCGCAAGGCACCGACAAGGTCAACGCGATCGTCAATTGCCATCTTGCGACCGGCCGCATCGGCAAGATCGGCGCGTCGCCGTTCTCGTTGACGGGTCAGCCCAATGCGATGGGCGGCCGCGAGGTCGGCGGCCTCGCCAACCAGCTCGCCGCGCATATGAACTTCACGCCGCCGGATATCGACCGCGTGCGGCGGTTCTGGAAAGCGCCGCGCATCGCGACCCATGAAGGGCTCAAAGCCGTCCAGATGTTCGAGGCGATCGGCCGCGGCGAGGTCAAGGCGCTGTGGGTGATGGGCACAAACCCCGCGGTGTCACTGCCCGACGCGGACGCCGCGCGCGCCGCGATGAAGAAGCTCGATTTGCTGATCATTTCCGAGAATATGCTGTCGAACGACACGATCAACGCGGGCGCGGATGTTTTGCTGCCGGCGCAGGCATGGGGCGAAAAATCCGGGACTGTGACCAATTCCGAGCGGCGCATCTCGCGTCAGCGTGCGTTTCTGGCGCCGCCCGGCGAAGCCAAGCCGGATTGGTGGATCGTCGGCGAAATCGCCAAGCGTCTCGGCTTCGGCGCGAGCTTCGCGTTCAATTCCGCCGCCGATATTTTCCGCGAGCACGCGGCGCTGTCGGGTTTCGAAAACAACGGCACGCGCGATTTCGACATCGGCGGGCTCGCGCATGTCGCCGATTCCGCGTTCGACAATATGGCTCCGGTGCTGTGGCCGATGCGCGCCAGTGACGGCGGCCCGCAGGTGCGGTTCTTCGCCGATGGCGGCTTTTATACCAACGACCGCAAAGCGCGTTTCATCGCGCCGGATATGCCGGGGTTGAAGACCGAGACGAGCGCGTCGCGGCCGTTGCGGCTCAACACCGGTCGCATTCGCGATCAGTGGCATACGATGACGCGCACCGGCGAAAGCGCGCGGCTCGGCCAGCATCTGCCGGAGCCCTATGTCGAAGTACATCCGGACGACGCTGCGCAGTGTGATCTGCATGACGGCGGTTTCGCTCGCGTCACGACAGACTATGGCAATTGCATCCTGAAAGTCGTCGTCAGCGACCGCCAGCAGCGCGGCATGTTGTTCGCGCCGATTCATTGGAGCGAAGAGACCGCGTCGCATGCCCGCGTCGGCGCGTTGGTGGCTCCTTTCACCGATGCGTTTTCGGGTCAGCCCGAGAACAAGGCGACGCCGGCGGCGATTGCGCCATATGCTTTTGCGCAGCGCGGCTTCGCGATGTCGCGCAAGCCGCTCGCATTGCCGCCGCAGACCTGGTGGGCGCATGTCACGCTCGCAGGCGGCCATGGCTATCTGTTCGCGGCCAATGCCGACGTCGCCGCGTGGCAGGACTGGATGGCGGCGTTGTCGAATACAGACGTTTCGGATTATCGCGATGCCGCCGCCGGCATCTTTCGCAGCGCGAGCTTCGTCGGCGAAAAAATCGACACCTGCCTGTTCGTGGGGCCGACAGACGCCGCGATCGGCTGGCAGGAGGTCGTCGCGCTGTTCGCGGCGGATGCATTGTCCGACGATCAACGCCGCATGCTGCTGTCGGGCCGATCGGCGGACGGGCTTGCCAGCGCGGGACCGACCGTGTGTGCGTGTTTCGGTGTCGGTCGTACCACGATCTGCGGCGCGATCGCGGCCGGCGCGCGGACCGCCGCCGACATCGGCGCGCAACTCAAAGCCGGCACCAATTGCGGTTCGTGCATTCCGGAATTGAAACGATTGATCGCGATGACGCCGCCGGCGGTTGCGGATGCAGCAGAACCGCAGCGTGCGGTCGCGGTAGGGTGATCTAACCGAAGTAATAAAGTTCATCGCCCCTCTCCCCTTGTGGGAGAGGGTGGACCTGACGAAGTCAGGGCCGGGTGAGGGGTTTTGTTGCAACGTGAGGGTAGACCCCTCACCCGCCTTCGCTTCGCGAAGGCACCCTCTCACACAAGGGGAGAGGGAAGAGACGCTGCCGTCGCTGAAATGCCGACAGCATTATTGCTCCATCACCCCCTCTTATGACTCGCATTGACCGCAATCGCCGCCGCTGCGGTGCGGTTCTCGACGCCCAGTTTCGCGTAGATCTGTTCCAGATGCTTGTCCACCGTGCGCGGACTGAGGCCGAGGATCTGCGCAATGTCGCGATTGGTCTTGCCTTTGCTGAGCCATGACAGCACTTCGCCCTCGCGGCTGGTGAGCCCGAGTTGCTTGCCGAATTCAGACGTCGCCTGCGGTGCGGATTCTTGCGCCAGCCGCAGCAGCATTTCGTTCGGCCCAGCCTTGCCCATGAATTGCAGCCGCAAGTTTTCGTTGGCCGGAAACGGCGCGGACGACGCGGCTTTGCTTCCGGGCTGATCGACGAGCGTCAGCCACTCCAGCATCGGCATCGGCAGCACGAGTTCGTCGTCGATCATGGTGTCGAGATTGTCCGCAAGCAGCTTCTGCGCCTGCGGCGTCGCCCACATGATCTTGCCTTGACGATTGACGGCGAGCAGGTAGCGCCCGGAGACATCCAACGCGTTGCGCGCGCTTTGCGTCAGCCGCGCATTGGCGAGATGCACGCGGATGCGCGCGAGCATCTCCTCGATCACGATCGGCTTGGTGACGTAATCGACGCCGCCGGCGTCCAGCCCGCGCACGATGTCCTCGGTCTCGGTCAACCCCGTCATGAAAATCACGGGTACGTCGGCGAGGCCGGCGTCGCGCTTCAGCCGCCGGCACGTCTCGAAGCCGTCGATGCCCGGCATGATGGCGTCGAGCAGCACGATATCGGGCGTGATCTGCTCGACGATCCGCATCGCCGCCGCACCGTCCATCGCGACCATCACGGTCATGCCCGCGCCGTCGAGCGCGTCGGTCAGAAGCCGCAGCGTCTCCGGCGAGTCGTCGACGACGAGCGCGACGTCGCGTTTTTTCGACTCAATGGTCATAGCTATGCAGCGTTTTCAAAGTGGCCATGTACTGATCGAGATCGAAGCGATCGACCAGCGCGCGCATCTCCGAGGCGAACTCGGCATGTTCGGGCATCTCGATCCTGAGATCGTCGAGCTTGTTCTGAATGGCGCGGATGTAGCCCATCTGTCCGAGGTTGATGAGTTCTTCGATATGCCGCACCGGCGGCCGCGCATCGGGGTTCGGCTTCCACGCGGCGACCACGGCTTGTTCGGTGTCGTCGCGCCAGTCGAGTTTCAGCACCTGACCGATCAGCGCGAGCAGGCGCGGGATGTCGATCGGCTTCATCAGATAGCCGTCATGAAACGGCTGCGCCAACGGCGCGCCATGGGCTTCGAGCGCGCTGGCCGACACCATGAGGATGCGCGCCTGGTGATGGCCGCTTTCGCGCAAGGTTTCGGCGACGGTCCAGCCGTCCATGGCCGGCATCGAGATATCCAGCAAAAACAAATCGGGCCGGCAGTGCTGCGCGAGCGACAGACAAGCTGGGCCATCCGGGGCCGACAGCAGAATGAAGCCGAGCGGCGCGAGCACCTCGCGCAGCAGGTCGCGCTGCGTCGGATCGTCGTCGGTCACCAGGATTGTCCGCCGCGGCCCGTGATAGCCGCGGATCGGCGCATTGACCGGCGCGATCCGCGTCGGATGCGTCACCTCCGACAGCAGCAGCTTGACGCGGAACGTGCTGCCCGCGCCGACCGTGCTGGTGACGCGGATATCGCCGCCCATCACGCCCGCCAGCAACTTCGAGATGGTGAGCCCGAGGCCGGTGCCGGTATGCGGCTGCGAGACGCCGAGCGCGCCGCGCTCAAACGGCGCGAAGATGCGATCGAGATCGTCGGGCTGGATGCCGGGGCCGGTGTCGGTGACTTCGAACTCGGCGACGGGGCTGCGGTAATGGATCACAAACTGAACGCTGCCGTTCGGCGTGAATTTGATCGCGTTGGAAATGAGGTTGATAAGGATCTGCCGCAGCCGCTTTTCGTCGGCATAGACCACGACCGGCAGCACGGCCGGCCGGCGAAACACGAAGTCGATGCCTTTCGCTTGGGCCTGCAAGCGGAACATGCCGACGAGCTGTTCGAGAAAGTCCGTCAGCCGCACCTCGTCGCGCGACAGATACAGCCGTCCGGCTTCGATCTTGGAGATGTCGAGGATGCCGTCGATCAGGCCCGACAGATGGTCCGCGCTCCGCCGCACCACGCGGACCTGATCGCGCGGCTTCTGCTCGAGCGTGTTGTCCTGCTCGAGCAGTTGCGCGTAGCCGCTGATGGCGTTCAGCGGTGAGCGCAGCTCATGGCTGAGGCCGACGACGTAGCGGCTTTTAGCGTGGTTAGCGGCTTCGGCTACTTCCTTGGCGCGCTGCAACTCCTTGTCGGTGCGTTCATGCGCGACGATTTCCTGCATCAGCAAATCGGTCTGGCGTATCGTCTCGGCTTCCGCCGCGCGGCGGCTTTGTTTGGCCAACACGAAAAGCCACACCACGACGCCGATGATGATGCTCAGCGCGAAGAACACCTTCCACAGCACTTCGGAGAGTTGCTGGTTGTCGGCATGCACCGACGCCGAGGTTTGCAGATAGATCAGCCCGAGCGTCAGCCCGACCAATCCTGCCGACAAGACGAACAGCCCGAGATAGTGCCCGAGTTGCGAGTTGAGCCGCGCGAACACAGGCGCAGGCAAGAACGTGCCGAAGGTTTCGGCGACCTGCGCTTCGATCCGCGCATGCGGTTTGCACAGATCGTGGCAGCGCGCATCGAGCGAACAGCAGAGCGAGCAGATCGGCCCGCCATAGGCAGGACACGACGCCATGTCCTCCGGCTCGAAGGAATGCTCGCAGATACAGCACTGGATCGCAGGTAGATTTTGCCAGGTCCGTTTCGGCTTCCGCGCAATGTAATATTTGCCGCCGGTCGCCCATGCGATCAGCGGCGCAACGACGAGGGCCGTCACGAGCGCCACGAACGGCGACAGTGCCTTGGCGAGCGGGCCGAACGATCCGTAGAACGCACTGATCGACACGATGGTCGCGATCAGCATCGCGCCGACGCCGACCGGATTGATGTCGTAGAGATGCGCGCGTTTGAATTCCATATGTTGCGGGCGCAGGCCGAGCGGCCTGTTGATCACCAGATCGGCCACCAGCGCGCCGACCCAGGCGATCGCGACGTTCGAATACAACGCCAATGTTTGTTCGAGCGCTTTGTAGACGCCAAGCTCCATCAGCAACAGCGCGACCAAAACGTTGAACACCATCCAGACGACACGGCCGGGATGGCTGTGCGTGAGCCGCGAGAAAAAGTTCGACCATGCGATCGAGCCGGCATAGGCGTTGGTGACGTTGATCTTGACCTGCGAGAGAATGACGAACACGCCGGTCAGCGCCAGTGCCAGATCAGGCTGGGACAGCACATAGCGAAAGGCTTCGAGATACATATGCGCCGGCTCGGATCCCTGATCGGCGGGCAGGCCATGGCTCAAGGCGAAATAGGCCAGAAACGAACCGCCCAGCAGCTTGATCGCGCCGGGGCCGATCCAGCCCGGTCCGGCCGCTAGCAGCGCCAGCCACCATTGCGTCTTCGAGGTGCGCCGGTCGCGCGGCAGGAAGCGCAGGAAATCGACCTGTTCGCCGATCTGCGCGACCAGCGCGAAGACGACGGCGGCGGCCGTGCCGAACAGCATCAGATCGAGCTGGCCGTCGACGCTGCCGTGGTCGCCGCGAAACGTCCGCCATTCCGAAAAAGATTGCGGGCTCGCATAGGCGATGGCGACGAAAGGCAAAAGATTGAGGACGATCCAGACCGGCTGCGTCCAAAGTTGAAAACGGCTGATCAGCGTGATGCCGTAGATCACCAATGGGATGATCGCGACGGCGCTGATGAGATAGCCGATCGGGCGCGGAATGCCGAAACACAATTCGAGCGCAGAGGCGAGGATCACTGCTTCGATCGCGAAAAAGATGAACGTGAAAGACGCGTAGATCAGCGACGTGATCGTCGAGCCGATATAGCCGAAGCCCGCGCCGCGCGTCAGCAAATCGATGTCGATGCCGCATTTCGCGGCATGATAGGCGATCGGCAATCCGCACAGGAATATGATGACGCTGACGACGAGGATCGCAGCCGTGGCGTTGCTGAAGCCGTAATTCAACGTGATGGTGCCGCCGATCGCTTCGAGCGCCAGAAACGAAATCGCACCGAGTGCGGTATTGGCGACGCGCGCGGCCGACCAGCGGCGTGCGCTCTTGGCCGTGAAGCGCAGCGCGTAGTCTTCAAGGGTCTGGTTGGCGACCCATTGATTGTACTGGCGTCGGACGCGGTCGATGCGCTGTCGCCCTGCCACTTCGTTACTCCTGCCTGACGCTAAAATAAGCGTCGTCCCCGCAACTGAAAATCTACGTCGTCGTTCTGCGGTGCAGTATACGCGATCTCGCGTATCTGTGCGTCGCACGATTTCAGCAATCCTCCCTCCGTCAATTGGCGTTCTTCAACAGGAGTGGGGTCATTATGTCAGACGAGATGAAGCGGGGCTTGCAGTCGCCGTTGCGGCGTAAGCTGCTGATGGGGATGGCGGCGGCACCGATGCTGTCGATGATGGGCAAGCCGTCATTCGCGCAATCGCCGGCGACGTCCGCGATCAACACCACCGGCCTTGCCGTCACCGATACCGAAGTCACCGTCGGTATTCTGCATTCGGCGACCGGCACGATGGCGATTTCCGAAACCGGATCGATCCAAGCCGAGAAGCTCGCGATCGAGCAGATCAACGCGATGGGCGGTGTGCTCGGGCGCAAGATCAAAATCATTCAGGAAGATGGCGCGTCGGACTGGCCGACCTTCGCCGAAAAGGCCAAGAAGCTTCTGGTCAACGACAAGGTCGCGTCGATCATGGGCTGCTGGACGTCGGCCTCGCGCAAAGCGGTGCTGCCGGTGATCGAGCAGTATAACGGCATGCTTTATTATCCGACCTTCTATGAAGGTCTCGAGCAGTCGAAGAACGTCATCTACACCGGTCAGGAAGCCACCCAGCAGATCCTCGCCGGCATCGACTGGATCACGAAGGAAAAGGGCGCGAAATCGTTCTACTTCATCGGCTCCGATTACATCTGGCCGCGCACCTCGAACAAGATCGCGCGCAAGCACATCGAGAACATGCTCAAGCTCAAGGTTGTGGGCGAAGAGTATTTCCCGCTCGGCCACACCCAGTTCAACTCGGTCATCAACAAGCTGAAGCTGACCAAGCCCGACGTGATCTTTACCGACGTCGTCGGCGGCTCGAACGTCGCGTTCTACAAGCAGCTCAAGGCTGCCGGCATCGACCTGTCGAAGCAGACTCTTCTGACCATCTCGGTTACCGAGGACGAGATCGACGGCATCGGTGGTGAGAACATCGCCGGCGCCTACGCCTGCATGAAGTACTTCCAGTCGCTAAAGAACGAGAACAACGAAAAGTTCGTTGCCGCGTTCAAGAAGATGTGGGGCGACAAGACTGTCATCGGTGACGTGACGCAAGCCGCTTATCTCGGTCCTTGGTTGTGGAAAGCGACCGTCGAGAAGGCGGGTTCCTTCGACGTTGACAAGGTCGCGGCGGCTTCGCCCGGCATCGAGTTCAAGGGTGCGCCGGAAGGCTATGTCCGGATCCACGAAAACCACCATCTGTGGTCGAAGACCCGCGTCGGCAAGGCCAAGCTGGACGGCCAGTTCGACACGGTGTTCGAAACCGCCGAACTGATCCAG
>JANMAN010000808.1:0-10008 GCA_031359885.1 Tardiphaga sp.
GAGGCATTGGCGCGGCCGAGCACCTTGATGAGATAGATCGAGTCCCGCACCTGCGTCGCGGCGGTGCCATCGACGACGGCGTTCAGCGTCGAGGCGATGTCCTCGGATGTCACGCCGAGCTGCCGCGCCTTGTCCTGCAACACGTCGACCTTGATCACGCGCGCCGGCTCCATCCAGTCGAACACGACGTTGCCGAGATGGGAATTGGTCCGAAGCACGCCGGCCATTTGTTGGGCGTAATCGCGCACCTTGTTGATCTCGGGTCCGCTCAACCGATACTGGATCGGACGGCCGACAGGTGGGCCAATGTCGAGCAGTTTGACGAACGCATCGGTGCCTGGAAACGTTTTCGTCAGATAGGCTTCCAGCTTCGGCTTAAGGCGGTCGCGCGCCTCAAGGCTCTTGGTGACGATGACGGTTTGGCCGAATGACACGTCGGCGATCTGCACGTCGTAGGACAGCACGAAACGCGGTGCGCCTTCACCGACGAAGGTGGACCAATGATCGACGTCGTTGTCGCCTTTCAGCATCTCCTGCTCGAAGCGCGCCATCTGGGCGTTCGTTTCGGCGATCGACGAATTTTGCGGCAGATTCCAGTCGACGATGATTTCGTTGCGGTCCGACGACGGGAAGAACTGCTGCTGGACGAATCTCATGCTGTAGACCGACAGCCCGAACACGGCGACGGTGATCGCGATCGTGACCCAGCGAAACCGCATCGCGAGCAGAAGGGTGCGCGAAAACATCCGCGAGAAGCGGCCCTTCGTCTCGGCATGATGCTTCATCTTCGCCGGCAGGATGCTGATGCCGAGCAGCGGCGTAAACACCACCGCCACCACCCATGACGCAATCAGGGACACCGCGATGACGACGAACAGCGTGAAGGTGAATTCGCCGGCTGCGCTGTTGTTGAGCCCGACCGGAATGAAGCTCGCCACCGTCACGAGCGTGCCGGTCAGCATCGGAAAGGCCGTCGACGTATAGACGTAGGTCGCCGCCTTTTTCAGGTCGTCGCCGACCTCCAGCCTTGCGACCATCATCTCGACGGCGATCATCGCGTCGTCGACCAGCAGGCCGAGCGCGATGATGAGCGCGCCGAGCGAGATGCGCTGTAACGAGATGCCGGCATATTCCATGAACAAGAATGTGATCGCGAGCACGAGCGGGATCGAAATCGCGACGACTAAGCCCGCGCGCATGCCCAGGCTGATGAAGCTGATGATCAGAACGATGACCACCGCCTCGAACAGCGCGTGCGTGAACCCCGTAACGGCCTTGTCCACCACCAGCGGCTGATCGGACACGAGATGCACCCCGACGCCGATCGGCAAGTCGGCCACGATCGCGGTCATCTTCTCTTTCAGAGCCTTGCCGAAATCGAGCAAGTTGGCGCCGGCTTTCATGCCGATCGTCAGCCCGATCGCCGGCTCGCCGTTGAACCTGAATAACGTCTCCGGCGGGTCGGCGTAGCCGCGCGTGATGTTTGCAACGTCGCTAAGCGGAAAGAAGCGATCGTTGACGCGCAGATTGATGGCCTTGAGGCTTTCTTCCGACACGAACTGGCCATTGACGCGGACGGCGATACGCTCCGGCCCGGCCTGCAACACGCCGGAGGCCGCGATGGCGTTCTGCGTTTGCAGCGCCGACACGACGGTGCGCTGATCGAGCCCGAGCGCGGCGATACGTCTGGTCGAGAATTCGAGATAAATCACCTCGTCTCGCTTGCCGACGATTTCGACGCGGCCGACATCTTTCACCGTCAGAACTTTGGCGCGCACGTCCTCGACGCGGTCGCGCAATTCACGCTGGGACAGCCCGTCGCTGGTGAAGGCATAAATGTTTCCGTAGACGTCGCCGAACCGATCGTTGAAGGCCGGACCGATCACGCCTTGTGGGAAATCGACCTTGATGTCGTTGATGAGATTGCGCACGCGCAGCCAGGTTGGCACGACGTCGCGGGCCTTGGTCGTATCGCGGAGGTTCACCAGAATCGTGGTCTTGCCCGGCACCGTCAGGCTTCTGGTGTAGTCGAGCGATTCGAGTTCTTCGAGCTTCTTCTCGATGCGGTCCGTCACCTGCCGCGTCATTTCCTCGGCAGAGGCACCTGGCCAGAACGCCTGGACGACCATCGTCTTGATGGTGAACGCAGGATCTTCCTCGCGGCCGAGCCGCATATATGAAAACAGGCCGGCGATCATGAACGCGATCATGAAATACCAGACCAGCGAGCGATGCTCGATGGCCCAGTCGGATAGATTGAATTTCTTCACGATGCAGGCTCCTGATCGAGCCGAACTTTCTGGCCCTCTGTAAGGGTGTTGACCCCCGCTGTGACAATGCGCATGCCCGCCTCGACGCCCGACACGATGCGAACGCGACCGCTCTCGTCAGCAGCGGTTTCGACCGGACGCTGCCCGACGGTCTTGGTCTCGGGATCGACGAGCCACACGAATGTCTTGCCGTCTTTGGTCAGAATGGCGGAGGCCGGCAGCAACAGCGCTTCGCCCCGGCCTGCGACCGCGGACGCAACCACCGTGGTGCCGAGCCGGAAGGTATCAGGTGCGTTGTCGAGCGTGATGCGGACACGGCGGGTGCGCGTGGCCGCATCGGCCTGCGGCGCAATTTCACGGACTTTGCCGTCAGCCTTGATCGCAGGATCGAGTTGCAGACCGACGGTGAACAGCGTCCCGATCTTCAATTCGTTCGCGGCATCGTCGGCCACGTCGATGACGGCTTCGCGGACATCAGGTCGCGCGATCGTCACCACCGTTTGGCCCGGCGAGACCACCTGCCCGACCTCAGCACCCACCGCTGTAACGACGCCGCCGAAATCCGACTGCAATTGCGCGTAGCTAAGTTGCTCGCGCGCCTTCGCGAGATTGGCCTGCGCGCGGGTCAACGCGGCATCCGCGCTGGCCCGCGTCTGCTCGATGGTTTCGAACGCCGCTTTGCTGGTGGCATCGACGCCAAGCAGCGTGCGCTGGCGGCTTTCCGCGCCGGCCGCGTTGGCTTGCTGCGCTTGGCCGTTCGACACCTCGGCCGTGGCGACGCGGACAGCGAGTTCGAGCGCCGCCGGATCGATCGCCGCGAAGGTCTGACCTTTCTCGACGCGGTCGCCGACATAAACCGTTCGCGTTATCAGCCGCCCCAACACGCGAAAACTAAAATCGGTTTTGATGCGCGGCTCGATTGTGCCGACGACGGCATCGTCCCCCGTGACGACCGGTTTAAGGATCATCGACAGCACAGGTCGCACCGGCGGCGGCGCCTCTTCCTTTTTGGAGCAGGCGGCCAGCGCCGTCGTTGCGAAAAGCACAAGAGTGAGTGTGGCGAGACGCTGTGTCATTAGGTGCCGTCTCCGTCGAACGTCACGACCTGCCCGGCGCTGAGCATCTTGCCGCCCTTGGCAACGACCCGCTCGCCCGGCGCGAGTCCGTCTTTGATCACGATCTTTTCGGCCTCGTAGGTATCGATGCTGACGCGCTTCAGAGACACCGCTTTCGACACGGGATCGACGACCCAGACCGCCGGCTTCCCTGCGACAGCCGTCATTGCGCTCCATGGCAGGTTGATGCGCTGGACGGGCTTTGACAGAGCCGTTCCGGTCACGATGCTGCCGAGCGTCATGGCAGGCAGCGGATTGTCGATCGAGATTTTTACCCGCACGGTCGCCGATTTTTGATCGATCGTCGGCGAGACCTCGCGGACGCGACCGCTCGCCGTCACCTCGGGATTCGACACCAGGCTGAGGCGAACCACATCGCTGTCGAAGTCCACGAAGAAGATCGCTTCGTAAACGTCGATCACAGCGTCGCGCGCGCCGTCCTGTGCGAGCGTAAACGCGGTTTGTGCCGCCTGAGCGACCTGCCCGACTTCGATATTCCGAGCGGTGATCAGGCCGGAGGCGCTTGCGCGCAGCTCGGCATAGGTGAGCGCGTCATTGGAAGTCCCGAGTTGCGCCTTCGCGCTTTCGAGCGACGCTTCGGCGGTACGAAGCGTTTGCTGCGCCTGATCGAAAGTCGGCCGCGTCGTGAAGCCTTTTTCGATCAAACCCTGCTGACGCTGGAAATTCGTTTGCGCGACGCGGAGTTGTGACTCGGCAGCGGCGACGGTGGCCTTGGCGGATTCGATATCGGCCAACTGCTCGGTCGGATCGATCTTCGCCAAAACATCCCCGGCATTCACATGGGCGCCGACATCGACCAATCGTTCGATGACCCGACCGCTCACACGAAACGCCAGATCGGCCTTGAAACGTGCTTGGACGTCGCCGGTGAGCGTCACCGACGCTTGTCGCTGTTCGAGCTTCGTCACCACGGTCGTGACCAGCAATTTCGGCTCTGGCGGTGCTTTGGGATTGCCGCAGCTGGCCAACGATGCGGCCGCGATCAGCAACAAAATGATTGTCATGCGCGGCATGTCGGGACTCGAACGGTTTTGCATTGTGCAAGGCGAAACTATTATTGACTAACTCGCAAGTCAATAGTAGATCATGATCTTTTGGAGAGGTAAGTTGCACGATGGAAGCTCAACCCAGCACGCGGGCCCGCCGCAAAGCCGAGCGCCCGGCCGAAATTCTGGATGCGGCATTCAAGGTGTTCGTTAAGAACGGCTTTGCCGCGACGCGGCTGGAGGATGTCGCCAAACTGGCAGGCGTCACCAAGGGCACGATCTATTTCTATTTCGAGACCAAGGAGCGCGTCTTTGAGGAAATGATCCGACATAACGCGCAGCCGATGTTCGCGAACCTTCAGGAACTCGCCAGTCGGCTAGAAGGCAGCCATGTCGATCGGCTACGGGCCCTGTTGACGTTCATGTACGGTCAAATCGCCGAAAATCACGTTTGCCGCGAAACGTTTCGCTTTTTGATCGCGGAAGGTCGGCGCTTTCCCCACCTCGTGGACCGGCATTTCGACGAACTCGTCGAGCCTTTTCTGGCGCAGTTGCGGGTCTTGCTACAAGCGGGTGTCGCAGCAGGCGAGTTCCGCGCCACGCCGGCCATTGCATTTACGGAGATCGTGCTGAGCCCCGCTATTCTTTTAAACATTTGGTGGCTGCTGTTCGACACCCGCCGCACGGTCAACGTCGCCGACTTTATCAATGCCCATGTCGATCTTTTATTGAACGGGTTAGCTATCGAGCGACACTAGTTATCATTGCGACCTGCTGCCTGCGCACCCCTGCTTTGAAAGGATTAACGGCCGGGAACCGTTCCGCGGCGGCGATGTTCTTATCGTTATAATTTTACCGCCTAGCGCGGCATTCGACGAGATCGGCGGACGGTTTATCAGAAACGGCGACTGGATCAGCGATGGCTCACACTGTCCTCATAGTTGAAGATGAAATTTTCGTCGCGACCGATATCGAACGGATTCTTCTGGATGCGGGCTACGTCGTTACGGCGATTGCCGCAGATAAACCAAGCGCGCTGGCTGCGGCCCCCGGTGCACAGATCGCGTTGGCGGACCTGAATTTGCGCGACGGTCTCACCGGTCCGGAAATCGCGTGCGAGTTGGCGCGCGAGCACGGCATCAAAATCATTTACGTCACGGCGAATCCAAGCCAGATCGATCCGCGCGCAGAGACCGCCATCGGATTTATCCGCAAACCATTCGATGAAGCAGCTATCTTGAATGCGGTCAGTCTTGCTGCCGGCATTCGCGACCGTGACGAAGTGACGAACATCACTCTGTTTTAGGACTGTCCGTTTGCGGCTTTTATAAACCGCAGCCTGATGACCTACGCACGCGCCATCGCGGTCGCGGGAATATCGAGCGTCGCCTTCAATCCTTCGGCACTCCAGTGGCGGTCCAACCGACCGCCAAGTTGACGCTTGACGCTCATTTCAAGCAACGTCGATCCGAAGCCCGCGCGCGAGGGTGGCGACGTGATTTGCGGCCCACCCGTTTCCGTCCAGTCGATCCTGACCGTCTCGGACATCCGGGCGATCTCGACGACGATCTTGCCGTCGAGGCTCGACAGCGCGCCGTATTTGGCGGCGTTCGTGGCGAGTTCGTGAAAGACCAGCGCCAGAGGCGTGGTCGACCGATCGTCGATTACCGGATTGTCGCCGCCGATGACAATCTTCTGCCGATCGACCGAATTATAGGGCATCAGCAACTCGTCGAGCATCCCGTGAAGATTGATTTGTTGGGTCTCCGGCTGCGAATGCTCGCTGTGAGGCCGCACGAAGTCATGCGCGCGACCCAGCGCCATGACGCGGCTGCGCAGGTCCGCGGCAAGATCGCCGAGCTCCGGATGGACGCGCCGCGACAGACTGATAAGGCCGCTGATCACGGAGAAAATGTTTTTGATACGATGGCTTAATTCCTGGCTGAGGATTTCGCGATCCTGCAGCAACAGCTTGTGCTCGTGGATATCGGTACACGTCCCGAACCAGCGGACGATGTTGCCTTCGGAGTCACGCATCGCCAGCGCCCGACCGAGCGTCCAGCGATATTCGCCCTGCGCATTGCGAAGCCGATACTCGATTTCATAGGGGTCGCCGGTGGCGAGTGAGTGCCGCCACTTCTCCCACGCATGGTCTTGGTCATCGGGATGGAAAATCTGGTTCCAGCCTTCGCCGTCCGTCGAACCGTCCGGCACGCCCGTAAATTCGTACCAACGCGCGTTGTAGTAATCGTGAAAGCCGTCAGGCAAGGTCGACCACACCATCTGCGGCATGCTGTCGGCGAGCACGCGAAACTTCTGGTCGCTTTCGGTCAACGTGCGCGCAGCATCCGCTTCCAGATCACGCCGGGTCTTTGCGGCGCGACGCGCGCGCAACGCGCGCATCACTTGCCGCGCCAAAAGAACGAGACCCTGCGTTTGAAGGTCGGTCAATCCGGTGCGGGGTGTCGTGTCCAAGACGCACAACGAACCGAGCGGCAGCCCATCGTCGGACACCAACGGCGCGCCCGCATAAAAACGAATGTATGGCTCGCCTGTGACCAACAGATTGTCGGCAAATCGTGGGTCCGCGGTTGCATCAGAGACGATCATCACGTCCGGCTGCATCATCGCGTGGGCGCAGAACGAGACGCTGCGATCCGTCTCGGCGGATGCAAAACCGACGCGCGATAAAAAACGCTGCGTCGTGTCGTCGACCAAACTGATCAGCGCCGTCGGCGCATCGCACAAAGCCGCAGCGAAAGCCGTGATCTCGTCGAAATTGCTATCGTCGGACGACGGATCGAGATTGTGCGAATGGACAAAGTCCGAGAGACGATCCGGTGCGAAGCTATGGGCCATCGAACTTCGGATCCCGTCTGCGCACAAGAGACGCTGCGCCCCGGTGCGCACCCCTGCATAGCAAATCGAGCCGATTAGGCAAAGTTCCCGGAAACGATCCGTTTTAACTGCGCAGACCCGGCGCTTCCTGACCGATACGGGCGACATATTCGGTGTAGCCGCCGCCGTATTGATGGATTCCTTCCGGAGTTAATTCCAACACGCGGTTCGAAAGCGCCGCCAGAAAATGCCGATCATGCGAGACGAACAGCATCGTGCCTTCATATTGCGCGAGTGCTGCGATCAGCATTTCCTTGGTCGCCATGTCGAGATGGTTGGTCGGCTCGTCCAGCACCAGAAAATTCGGCGGATCGAACAGCATTTTCGCCATGACGAGTCGCGCTTTCTCGCCGCCCGACAGCACGCGGCATCGCTTCTCGACGTCGTCGCCGGAAAAGCCGAAGCAGCCGGCGAGCGCGCGCAAAGAGCCCTGCCCAGCTTGCGGAAATGAATCCTCCAGCGATTGAAACACGGTCCGCTCGCCGTCGAGCACTTCCATCGCGTGCTGCGCGAAGTAACCGAGCTTGACGCTGCCGCCGATCGCGATCGTGCCGTCGTCCGGCTGCGTCGCGCCCGTCACGAGTTTCAGTAGCGTCGATTTTCCCGCACCGTTGATTCCCATCACGCACCAGCGTTCGCGGCGGCGCACGGAAAAATCGAGTCCTTCGTAGATGCGCAGACTGCCATAGCTCTTGTGGATGTTCTTCAGATTGACGACGTCTTCGCCCGAGCGCGGCGCGGGCAGGAAGTCGAACGCGACGCTCTGGCGGCGCTTCGGCGGCTCCACGCGTTCGATCTTGTCGAGCTTCTTGACGCGGCTCTGCACCTGCGCCGCATGCGATGCGCGCGCCTTGAAACGTTCGATGAATTTGATTTCCTTCGACAGCATCGCCTGCTGGCGCTCGAACTGCGCCTGCTGCTGCTTCTCGCTCAACGCGCGCTGTTGTTCGTAAAAATCGTAATTGCCGGAATAGCTGGTCAGCGATCCGCCGTCGATCTCGACGACCTTGGTGATGATGCGATTGATGAACTCGCGGTCATGCGAGGTCATGAACAGCGCGCCCTCATAGCCCTTTAGAAATTGTTCGAGCCAGATCAGGCTTTCGAGATCGAGATGGTTGCTCGGTTCGTCGAGCAGCATCGCATCGGGACGCATCAGCAGAATGCGCGCCAACGCGACGCGCATCTTCCAGCCGCCCGACAGCGCGCCGACGTCGCCTTCCATCATCTCTTCGCTGAAGCCGAGACCGGCGAGCACTTCGCGCGCGCGACCGTCGAGCGCATAGCCGTCGAGTTCTTCGAAACGGCCCTGCACTTCGCCGTAGCGCGTGATGATGTCGTCCATATTGTCGGCCTGATCGGGGTCGCCCATCGCGACTTCCAACTCTTTCAGCTCCGCAGCGACAGCGCTGACGGGGCCCGCGCCGTCCATCACCTCGGCCACTGCGCTGCGGCCCGCCATCTCGCCGACATCTTGGCTGAAATACCCGATGGTCACGCCGCGATCGACGGCGACCTGGCCCTCGTCGGGAAGGTCCTGCCCGGTGATCATCCGGAACAGCGTCGTCTTGCCGGCGCCGTTGGGGCCGACGAGTCCGATCTTTTCGCCTTTCAGAAGCGTCGCCGACGCCTCGATGAAAAGGATCTGATGGCCGTTCTGTTTGCTGATGTTGTCGAGACGAATCATGGATTCCGCAATCTTCAGGACATGTTGCGGTTGCTCTAAGCCATAGGACGCAGTTGCGAAAGGGCGATGCGAAACGAAGCGCGGCCTCAAGCCATCTGCGCGCCTGACGAACCCGCCATTCCGGCCGACGTAAACTGAGGCGAGGCGCGTTATGTCTTTGCCACGAGCGGTCGCACCCGTTTCCAAGCTGGCGCAACGACATAATGCGCGAACGGAATGATGACGAGACCAATGACGCCGCCGACGATCCCGGATGCGAACGCGGTCACGATCCATTCCACCGCGCCAGCGACCGCTGGTATCAAGACCGCTGCGGATTTTGCCATGCCGACGATTGCGTGATCGATCTGCGGCAAGCCGTAGCTCTCGAGACCGTGGATGATGATGCCGCCGCCGACCCAGATCATTGCGGCCGTCCCGACAACGCTCAGGCCCTTCAAGAAATACGGCATCCCGCGCACCAGCGCGCGTCCAAATCCGCGTTTGAAATCAGCCCATGACGAGCCGGCTTTGGTTGCGGCCAAGGCCAAACCGATATCGTCGGCCTTCACGATCAGCGCGACGGTGCCATACACCGCGACTGTGATGCCGATGCCCACCACGGCCAACACGATCGCTTTGGTGACGAACGAGCCCTCCGGCAACGACGCGAGCGTAATTGCCATGATCTCGGCCGACAAAATGAAATCGGTGCCGATGGCGCCGGCCACTTTCTTGTCTTCTAGATCTTTCGATCCTGTCGCGGCGGTGGCGATGCCGGCGCTCGGCGTCGCGGATTCGTCGTGCGGCTGCACAGCTTCGACGATCTTTTCGGTGCCTTCGTAACAGAGATATGCGCCGCCCAGCATCAACAGCGGATTGATCGCCCACGGCGCAAAGAGACTCAGCGCCAGCGACGCCGGCAGCAGGATCAGCAATTTGTTGCGCAACGATCCGACGGCGATCCGCCTGATGATCGGCAATTCGCGCGCGGGATCGAAGCCGACGACATAGCGCGGCGTGACGGCAGCATCGTCGATCACGACACCGGC
>JANMAN010000812.1:0-1819 GCA_031359885.1 Tardiphaga sp.
CAAATTTGTCGTTCTCGTTCCGCGGCAACGAGCAGGTGCGCGAGGCTATGCACTCCGTGTTCCTGTACCACGCCATCAAGGCCGGCATGGACATGGGCATCGTCAATGCCGGGCAGATGATCGTCTATGACGATATCGATCCTGAACTGCGCCAGACTTGCGAGGACGTGATCCTCAATCGCGATCCCGGAGCATCCGAGCGGCTGCTCGAACTTGCCGAGAAGTTTCGCGGCCAGAGCAAGCAGGCCAAGGAAGCCGATCTCGCCTGGCGCGAATGGCCGGTCGAGAAGCGGCTCAGCCACGCGCTGGT
Source organism: Tardiphaga sp. (assembly GCA_031359885.1). Lineage (GTDB taxonomy): Bacteria > Pseudomonadota > Alphaproteobacteria > Rhizobiales > Xanthobacteraceae > Tardiphaga. The sequence goes on from JANMAN010000812.1 coordinate 311, forward strand.
CCACGGCATCACGCAATATATCGACGACGACACCGAGGCCGCGCGGCAGACCGTCGAACGTCCGTTGCACGTCATCGAAGGCCCGCTGATGGCCGGCATGAACATCGTCGGCGATCTGTTCGGCGACGGCAAAATGTTTCTGCCGCAAGTGGTGAAATCCGCCCGCGTGATGAAGCAGGCGGTCGCCTATCTGATGCCGTTCATGGAGGAGGACAAGGCGCGCAACAAAGCGGCGGGGATCGTCGGCGACGGCCGCAACTCCGCCGGCAAGATCGTGCTTGCGACCGTGAAGGGCGATGTCCACGACATCGGCAAGAACATCGTTGGCATCGTGCTTCAGTGCAATAATTTCGAGGTGATCGATCTCGGCGTCATGGTGCCGGCGTCGAAGATCATCGAAACCGCAAAGACCGAACAAGCCGATATCATCGGGTTGTCGGGCCTCATCACGCCGTCGCTCGACGAGATGTGCTTCCTCGCCGCCGAGATGGAACGGCAGGGTCTCGACATCCCGCTGTTGATCGGCGGCGCAACCACGAGCCGCGTGCACACCGCCGTGAAGATCGACCCGAATTATCGCCGTGGCGCGGTGGTGCACGTCAACGATGCGAGCCGCGCTGTCGGCGTCGCGTCGTCATTGCTGTCGGCCGAGCGCAACGTGGCCTATGCGGCCGAGGTGCGTGCGGACTACGCCAAGATTTCCGCCGCGCATTTCCGTGCGCAGCAGGACAAAAAACGCCTGAAGCTCTCGACTGCGCGCGACAACGCCGCCGTGCTCGACTTCACCGCGACGCCGCCGGTGAAGCCGACCTTCTCCGGCATCAAGAGCTTCAACGATTACGACCTTGAAGAATTGGTCGCGTATATCGACTGGACGCCGTTTTTTCAGACCTGGGAATTGACCGGACGATACCCGGCTATTCTCGATGACAAGATCGTCGGCGAGACTGCGCGCTCGCTGTATGACGATGCGCGGAAGATGCTCGACCTGATCGTCAAGGAAAAATGGTTCAAGGCCAACGCCACGATCGGCTTCTGGCCGGCGAATCGCGACGGCGACGATATCCGCGTGTTCGCCGACGAGACGCGCACGAACGAGATCGCGACGTTCCACACGCTGCGTCAGCAGCTCGAAAAACGTGAAGGTCGCCACAACGCAGCGCTGGCGGATTTCGTGGCACCGGAAGGCGTCGATGATTACATCGGCGCATTCGTTGTTACGGCGGGCATCGGCGAGGATGTCATCGCCGACCGCTTCAAGAACGCCAACGACGACTACTCCTCGATTCTGTGCAAGGCGCTTGCCGATCGTCTCGCCGAAGCGTTTGCCGAGCGCATGCATGCGCGCGTGCGGCGAGAGTTTTGGGGCACGTCGCCGGACGAAACATTGTCGCCAGACGAGCTCGTTCTCGAAAAATACCAGGGCATCCGCCCTGCGCCGGGTTATCCCGCGCAGCCCGACCACACCGAGAAGGCGACGCTATTTCGATTGCTCGACGCAGAGACGAC
>JANMAN010000012.1:0-4553 GCA_031359885.1 Tardiphaga sp.
CCCGACGATCAGCCAGGCCGCGGCCTTGCCTGCGACGGTGCTGATGCCGTCGATGCCATGAAGAATGCGTTGCGCTGTCATGCTGGTGCAGTCAATCGAACGAGGATGGGTGGTCGGCAGAACATCATAGAGGCCAGACGATATCGCGCATCACCCGGAATTCCATCCGGATGATGCGCGACGTTCGTCGTCGTGCTGGTTAGGTTTTCTTTTTCGCATTGGCGCCGAAATAATGGTTGTAGGCCATGCGTCGGTTGACGACGGTGTCCTGCTCCCATTGCGTGGCGCGCTTCGCGAAGGTCTGCTGCGACTCCGTGATCTCCTTGAACAACGGATTTTCAGCAGATTTCTTGGCGACGACCTCGTCATAGATGTCGAGCTGTTTCTGCAAGACCGAGTCCGGTGTCTTGTAGAACTTCACCTTGTCCTTGCTTTGCAAGTCGGCGTAGTCCTGCGAATAGCGGTCTATCGCTTTCCACGACATATCCTGTCCGGCGGCATCGGCGGCGCTGGCGATGATCGCCCGCATCTTTTCCGGCAACGCGTCGTAACGCGCCTTGTTGAACAGGATCTCGAACTGCTCGGCGTTCTGGTGATAGCTCTGCAACATGCAGGTCTTGGACACGTCCGCAAAACCGAGGAGACGATCGGACGACGCGTTGTTGAACTCGGCGGCGTCGAGCAGGCCACGATCCATCGCCGACACGATTTCGCCGCCGGGCAATGCGTTGACCGCGGCACCGAGGCCGGTGAACACGTCGATCGAAATGCCGACGGTGCGGAATTTCACACCCTTCAGGTCGTCGGCCTTCGTGATCGGCTTCTTGAACCAGCCGAGCGGCTGCGTCGGCATCGGTCCGTAGGGAAACGACACCACGTTGGCGCCGATCGAAGCATAGAGTTTCGCCAGCAATTCCTTGCCGCCACCATATTTGTGCCAGGCGAGCAGCATGTTGGCATCCATCGCATAGGCTGGGCCGGAGCCCCACAACGCCAATGCGGTCTGCTTGCCGTAATGATAGACCATCACGCCATGGCCGCCGTCGAGCGTGCCTTTCGAGACCGCATCGAGCAAACCGAACGCGGGCACCACCGCGCCTGCCGGAAGCACGTCGATCTTCAAGTCGCCGCCGGTCATGTCGTTGACCTTCTTGGCGTAGTCGAGCGCGTATTCGTGGAAGATGTCTTTCGCGGGCCATGTGCTCTGCCAGCGCATGGTGATCGGCCCTTGGCTCTGCGCGATGGCCGGCGCCGCAACAGTCGTCGCAACGGCGGCCCCGGCCGCAGCGGTCGCCAAGAAGCGGCGACGAGTCGTGGGTGTGTCTTTCCTCGATGTCATGGATGGTCTCCCCCTGATAAGCCTGCCCTTTTTGGGCTTGCTGTTGTTGGTCGCAACTCAAGTGCTTGCGCCAAGCTTTGGCAAGAAGATCGTGCCGATGCGACGCTTCGACGCGGTTCGCGACCGAACGTCTGGCACGCGATCTGCGCGACGTCCGACGACAGGCTTGAGGAATCATCCTCTGGTCGTCATAAGCGCGTCCCCAACCCTTTCCGAAAGACGCGCGCATGGCTTCGAGCATCCACCGACGAATCGCAGATGAATTGGGAGTCCGCGAACAGCAGGTGGAAGCCACGGTGACGCTGCTCGACGGCGGCGCGACGGTCCCGTTCATCGCGCGCTACCGCAAAGAGATCACCGGCGCGCTCGACGATGCGCAATTACGCACGCTAGAGGAACGCCTGACCTATCTGCGCGAACTCGAAGACCGCCGCACCGCGATCCTCAATTCGGTGCGCGAACAAGGCAAGCTCGATGCAGCGTTGGAAGCCGCCATCAACGCGGCCGACAGCAAGGGCCGCCTCGAAGACATCTATCTGCCGTTCAAGCCGAAGCGGCGCACCAAGGCCGAGATCGCCCGCGAAGCCGGGCTCGAACCGCTGGCGAACCTGTTGCTCGCGCAGCCGGAAACCGATCCGCAACAGGCGGCCGCGACGTATGTCGATGCCGAAAAAGGCATTGCCGACGTCGCTGCGGCGCTCGACGGCGCGCGCGCGATCCTGGTCGAGCGCTTCGCCGAAAACGCCGATCTGATCGGCTCGCTCCGCGAGTTGATGTGGACGTCAGGCGTGCTGGTCTCGACCGTCCGCAAAGGCAAGAACGCCGAGGGTGCGAAATTCTCGGACTATTTCGATTTCAGCGAGCCGTTGGTGAAGCTGCCGTCGCATCGCGTGCTGGCGCTGTTTCGCGGCGAGAAAGAAGACATCCTCGATCTGCAGATGCTGCCGGAACGGCCGGTGCTGAATCCGCCGCCGGGACCGGCGCCGATCAATGCCTACGAGCTGCGGATCATGAACAGCTTTCGCATCGCCGATCACGGCCGGGCCGGCGATCGCTGGATGGTGGAGACCGTGCGCTGGGCGTGGCGCACGAAGATTCAGGTGCATCTCAACATCGATCTGCGGATGCGGTTGTGGACGCAAGCCGAACAGGAAGGCGTTCGCGTCTTTGCGTCGAATTTGCGCGACCTGCTGCTGGCTGCACCGGCCGGCGCGCGGGCGACCATGGGCCTGGACCCGGGCTATCGTTCCGGCGTCAAGGTCGCGGTGATCGATGCCACCGGAAAGGTGGTGGCGACGTCGGTGATCTATCCGCATGAGCCGCAGCGCCAGTGGGACGCCTCGTTGGCTACGCTCGGCAAGCTCGCCACCGCCCATAAGGTCGAGCTGATCGCGATCGGCAACGGCACCGCGTCGCGCGAGACCGACAAGCTCGCGACCGATCTCGTCAAATTATTGCCGGAGCTGAAGATGGCGAAGATCGTCGTCTCCGAAGCCGGCGCATCGATCTATTCGGCGTCGGCGTTCGCGTCCGAAGAATTGCCCGATCTCGATGTGACGTTGCGTGGCGCGGTCTCGATCGCGCGGCGCTTGCAAGACCCGTTGGCCGAACTGGTGAAGATCGATCCGAAATCGATCGGCGTCGGCCAATATCAGCACGATCTCGGCGAATCGAAATTGTCGCGCTCGCTCGACGCCGTCGTGGAAGATTGCGTCAATGCCGTCGGTGTCGAGGTCAATACGGCGTCCGCGCCGTTGCTGGCGCGGGTGTCTGGCATCGGCGCAGGGTTGGCGCAAAGCATCGTGCAGCACCGCGACGCCAACGGTCCGTTCAAATCGCGTAAGGCGTTGAAAGACGTGCCCCGGCTCGGGCCGAAGGCGTTCGAGCAATGCGCCGGCTTCCTGCGGATCAATGACGGCGAGGATCCGCTCGATCGCTCCGGCGTTCATCCGGAAGCCTATCCGTTGATTCGCAAAATTCTCGCGGCGACTAAAAGCGACATCAAGGCGCTGATCGGCAACGCCGAAATACTGCGACAGGTGAAGCCGCAGCAATTCGTCGACGACAGCTTCGGGCTCCCGACCGTCAGCGACATTTTCAAGGAGTTGGAGAAGCCCGGCCGCGATCCGCGCCCGCAGTTCAAGGCGGCGGTGTTCAAGGACGGCGTCGAGAAAATCAGCGATCTCAAAACAGGCATGATTCTCGAAGGCGCGGTGACCAACGTCGCGGCGTTCGGCGCCTTCGTCGATATCGGCGTGCATCAGGACGGTCTGATCCACATCTCCGCGATGTCGAAGACCTTCATCAAGGACCCGCGCGAGGTGGTGAAGCCCGGCGATATCGTCCGGGTGAAGGTGCTCGACGTAGACGCGGCCCGCAAGCGAATCGCATTGACGCTGCGGCTGGACGACGATGCAGCGGCCGCGAAATCCGACCGACCGGGTCAGAACGCACCCCGCAACACGGGGTCTCAACGGATGACGTCATCCGCTCCGAAGGCTGGCGGTAACGCGCAACCGTCGGCCGGCGGTGCTTTCGCCGACGCTTTGCGTAAAGCGGCGGAGAAAGACGCCCGCAACAAATCCAAATGAGGCCGTCACAAGGTTTTTTTCCGCGTCCCGAGACCGCTGTCCGGGTTCCGGATTACCTTCCTGCCGCAAAGATCGCGCTTTTTTGCCGTTTTGAGCACGAAATCGTTGATTTTCGACCTGATAGCCGAGCCGTATTAAGGCGTTATTAAGACTCGCTTTACGTTCCATTCATGATGAAAAATATACGCGTTGCCAGCAGGTTGGGTCGCGCGTGGCTGTGACCATTAAGTGACAGCTTTTAATTCGAAAGCTGGCTAACTCCAATCCAGATGGAGCCGACCCACGGCTGCTCTAACAAATTGTCTCTGGAGACTATGACTATGAAAAAGTTCCTGCTCGGCACCGCGGCTCTGATCGCCCTCGGTGCGACCGCCCCCGCAATGGCTGCCGACATGGCTGCCCGTCCCTACACGAAGGCCCCGGCCTACGTTGCCTCCCCGATCTACAACTGGACCGGTTTCTACATCGGTGGCCACGTCGGTGGTGCATTCGCCGGCAACAATAACTTCGGCGGCAACAACGACGGTCGCTTCCTGGGCGGCGGTCAGATCGGCTACGACTATCAGTTCTCGCCGAACTGGGTTCTCGGTCTCGAAGCCAACTACAGCTTCCTCGACACCGGC
>JANMAN010000032.1:0-2304 GCA_031359885.1 Tardiphaga sp.
CCGGCTCGATCGGCATCCCGACGCGGCGCGAACTGCGCGCGACCGCGTACTGGACCGCTTGGTCGCCGACCAACGCATCGATGCCGACGATGCTGCGCAGGCCAAATCGTCCGACGTGCCGAAACAGCGCCGGCCGATGCCGGTGCTGGCCCCGCATGCCGCCGACCGGGCCGTCGCATGGTCCAAGGCCCAAAGCATTATCAAGCTGACGCTCGACGCGACCTTGCAGCGCAATCTCGAAGCGTTGGCGCGCGACCGCGCCGCGTCGCTCGGGCCGGATATTTCGGTCGGCATCGTCGCGGTCGATCATGCGTCGGGCGAGATCCTCGCGCGGGTCGGCTCGTCCGATTATTTCGACGACCGCCGCGCCGGGCAGGTGGACATGACGCGCGCGATCCGCTCGCCCGGCTCGACGCTGAAACCTTTTATCTATGGCCTCGCCTTCGAGGACGGCTTCGTCCATCCGGACAGCCTGATCGACGACCGGCCGGTCCGCTTCGGCAATTGGGCGCCGGAGAATTTCGACATGACATTCCAGGGGACTGTGCCGGTTCGCAAAGCCCTGCAATTGTCGCTCAACGTGCCCGCGATCGCTTTGCTCGACCGCGTCGGCGCGCACCGCCTCGCATCGCGCATGGCGCAGGCCGGCGCGCGGGTGGTATTGCCGACCAACGAGGTTCCGGGGCTTGCGATGGGGCTCGGCGGCGTCGGCATCTCGCTGCAAGACCTCGTGCAGCTTTATGCGGGTATCGCGCGGGGCGGGGCGGCGCTCGCGCTACGCGAGATCGCGGACGAGCCCACGGATGACAGGGCGCGCGAACCGCTGCGGCTGCTCGACGATGTCGCGGCGTGGCAGGTCGGGCAGGTGCTGCTCGGCACGCCGCCGCCCGACAACGCGGTGCATAACCGTTTCGCTTTCAAGACCGGCACCAGCTACGGCTACCGCGACGCCTGGTCGATCGGCTTCGACGGCCGCACGACCATCGGCGTCTGGGTCGGACGGCCGGACGGTGCGCCGGTGCCCGGTCTGGTCGGCCGCATCGCCGCCGCGCCGATCCTGTTCGATGCCTTCGCACGCTCCGGCAAGCCGCCGGCGGCATTGCCGAAACCGCCACGCGGCGCGTTGATCGCCACCAATGCCAAGCTGCCGCTGCCGTTGAAACGCTTCCGCCCGGCCGGCGAACTCGTCAGCGCCGGACGCGAACCGGCGCTCCGCATCCAGTTCCCGCTGAACGGCGCGCGGATCGATGCCGGCGGCGAGGGGGCGTCTGCTATGTCGGCCGTGCCGGTCAAGGTCGCCGGCGGCGTGCTGCCGGTGACCATGCTGGTCAACGGCGTCGCGGTCGGCAACCTCGACGGGCGACGCCAGCGCCTCATCGAACCGCCCGGACCAGGCTTCGTCCGGCTCACAGTCATGGACGCCGCGGGCGCTGCGGACACAGTCGTCGTCAGAATTCAGTAACGTCCGAGCCAAGCGGTTGTCGCTGCGGCGGTTTCAGCGTATGCGGACCGGATGGCCGAGACCTACGCACGCCCCCGGTTTGGTGAACCGCGACAGCCGAAAAACCGGGTCAATCCGGGCAAAGGGCTCGTCACGGTGCTCGATGCCGTGTCCAGCAGCCATGTCCGCGCGACGGCCTTTCTGATCCTGTGCGGGCTGCTGCTGTATCTGCCCGGCTTCTTCACGATCCCGCCGATCGACCGCGACGAGGCGCGCTTCGCGCAGGCCACCAAGCAGATGGTCGAGAGCGACGATTTCATCGACATCCGCTTCCAGGACGAGGTGCGCTACAAAAAGCCGGTCGGCGTCTATTGGCTGCAAGCCGCCGCCGTCGAAACCGCATCGGCGCTCGGCGTGCCCCGTGCGCAGGTCCGCATCTGGCTCTATCGCGTGCCGTCGCTGATCGGCGCGATAGGCGCGGTGCTGCTGACCTATTGGACCGCACTGACGTTCGTCTCACGGCGTAGCGCCGTTCTTGCCGCGCTCATTCTTGCCAGTTCGATTTTACTCGGCGTCGAAGCGCGCCTCGCCAAAACCGACGCGATGCTGCTGCTGGCCGTGGTCGCGACGATGGGCGCGCTCGGCAAGGTCTACATGGCGTGGCAGCGCGGCGAAGACCCGGTGCGACCGGATTGGCGCGCGCCTGCGATTTTTTGGACGGCGCTCGCCGGCGGAATTCTGCTGAAGGGGCCGCTGATTTTATTGTTCGTCGGACTCACGATCGTGTCGCTCGCGCTGCTCGATCGCAGCGCCGTGTGGCTGTGGCGATTGCGGCCGGCGATCGGTGTGCCGTGGACGCTGCT
>JANMAN010000068.1:0-1832 GCA_031359885.1 Tardiphaga sp.
TCGACCAGGCCGAGCCGGGCATCGCCGCTCTGCAACGACGCAAGCGCGCCGAGACTGGTCAGCGAAACGCCCGGGGCGGCCACCGCGCGGTCTATCAAGACCAAGATCTGCGACTCCCAGTCGAACTGCGAGCGCTGCAAATCCTCGACCAGCTGGCGTCGCCGCATCACGAGTTGGGGCTCGGCAACCTCACCGACCAGCGCGCGCGACGCCGCTTCGATCGATTGCAGAACACCCGGAATGCCTTGGGACAGGCTTTCGGCGAACGATCGACGGGCACCCGCAGCGATGGCGGGCATGTCGGCAAGTATCGCCATGAAAGTGATGCGTCCTTCTGGGCTGGGTCTTTCGACTCTACACGACGGCACCCGCGTTCGGATCGTCCGGATCGGTGCCGCCCTTGCCGCCTTGTCGGACCAGATCTTCCCGCTTGACGCCGAGCCACATCGCGATCGCGGCAGCGACGAAAACCGACGAGTAGATGCCGAACAGGATGCCGATCGTCAGGGCGATAGCGAAGTAGTGCAGTGTCGGGCCGCCGAGTAGCAGCATCGACAGCACCATCATCAGAGTGCATCCGTGCGTGATCATCGTGCGACTGATCGTGCTCGTAATTGAATGGTCGATGATTTCGGACGTGCCGAGCTTGCGATAGCGGCGAAACGATTCGCGAATGCGATCGAAGATCACCACCGACTCGTTGACGGAGTAACCGAGCACGGCCAACACCGCCGCCAGCACTGCCAACGAGAACTCCCACTGGAAGAATGCGAAAAACCCGATGATGATGATCACGTCGTGCAGGTTCGCCACGATGCCCGCGACCGAAAACTTCCATTCGAAGCGGAATGCCAGATAAGCCATGATTCCGGCGATGGTGACCAGCAGCGCCAGTGCGCCGTCGCGCGCCAGTTCAGCGCCTACCGACGGACCCACGAATTCGCTGCGCTGCAGTCGCACCGGTTCGGCGCCCACCGTGCCGCAAACCGGCCGTGCGACTACCTCGCCCCTTTCAGTCGCCACCTGACGTGTGGCGACGGTCGCTCCTTCGACCTTGCACAGCTCGCCGAAAACCCGATCGACCACGTCGGCCTGCTTTACCTGCGGCCGCACCGGCAAGCGGATCAAGACATCGCGCGAGCTGCCGAACGCTTGCACCTGCACATCGCCGAGTTGCAACGCCTCGAGTGCTGCCCGCACCCGGTTGATGTCCGCAGTCCGCGGGTAGGCAACCTCAAGCACCGTACCGCCGGTGAATTCGACCGACAGGTGCAGTCCGCGGGTCGCAATGAAAAAGACTGCAGCAACGAACGTCAGCAGCGAGATCACGTTGAGAACGAGCGCATACCGCATGAACGGAATGTCGCGCCGAATTCTGAAGAATTCCATTTAACCTATCCAAGTAGTGCCGCCCGCCGCAAGCGCCGGCTCGGCCTTGTCAGTCACGGCGTCACTTGCTGCGGTCGCCAGACCTGGCCGATCGCAACCGTCTTCAGCCGCTTCTTGCCGCCGTACCACAGGTTGACCAGACCGCGCGAGAACATCACAGCAGAAAACATCGAGGTCAGGATGCCGAGGCAGTGCACGACGGCGAAGCCGCGAACCGGCCCCGAACCGAAGGTCAGCAGGGCGAGCCCGGCAATCAGGGTCGTGATGTTCGAGTCGAGAATCGTTGCAAAGGCCCTTTCGTAGCCGACCTGGATCGCCGTCTGCGCAGCCGATCCATTGCGCAGCTCCTCTCGCACACGCTCGTTGATCAGCACGTTCGCATCGATGGCCATCCCCAGCGTCAGCGCGATCGCTGCGATGCCGGGCAGCGTCAGCGTCGCCTG
>JANMAN010000074.1:0-2517 GCA_031359885.1 Tardiphaga sp.
CGATGGGCAATGCGACCGACGACGTCACGGCGCAGGCGTCGCATGTGACCGCGTCCAACAAAGACGACGGGTTCGCGAAGGGGAACGATTTGATTTTGCGGAGGAATGGATGATGACGTCATGCTTGACGTCGATCATACGCCCCGGAATGACGTCATCGTCCATTCCTCTTCAGAATAAAATCGATCCCCTTCGCGAACCCGTCTTCTTTGTTGGACGCCGTCACATGCGACGCCTGCGCCTTGACGTCGTCGGTCGCATTGCCCATCGCGATCGAAAACCCCGCGCGCTTGAACATCGCCAGATCGTTCTGCATGTCGCCGAGCACCGCGATCTCGTCCGTCGTGATGCCTTCGCGCTGCGCCATCGCGGCGACGAAGGTGCCTTTGTCCTGCCCCGGTGGCGTGATGTCGAGGTAGTAGCTCTGAGAGCGCACGGCGAGCGCGCTGTCGCCGAGCGCTGTCTGCATCGCAGCTTCGCAACGTTTCAGATTGTCAGCGTCGCCGCTCGCGCCGACGATCTTGCACGCGCGCATGAGATAAGGCGCGAGATCGTCCACGATCAGGGGATCGTGGCGAATGGTATCGCGCTCATGCGGCACGTATTTGCCGTCGTCGCGCAACACCACCCACGCATCGTTGGTGAAAATCCATGCATCGACCTTGAACTCCGCCAGCACGGCAAGCGCCTGCTTGCAGGCATCCGGCGGAATCACATGCTGCGTAATCGGCGAGAAATCCGGCGTCACCATCGACGACCCGTTGAACGGCCCGAGCGGCAGCGTCAATCCGAGCGGCTCGACGAGCATCTTCATGCCGACCGGCGGCCGGCTCGACGTGACCGTGAAGCCGATCCCCGCTGTGCGCAGCTTCTCGACGGCCGCGATCGTCGCAGGTGTCAGTTGTTTATCCGGCGTGACGAGCGTGCCGTCGCAATCCGTTACCACGAGCTTGATCGTCATGCGCTGCGCTCCACGAGCTTCGCCGCGATGTCGTCGACGATCTCATCGACGTTTCCCTTGATCGAGACCGTGAGCGGATGTTCGTCCGCGCCCGGCGGCTCCAGCGTATCGAACTGGCTGTCGAGCAGGCCCGCAGGCATGAAATGACCTTTGCGTTTTTGAAGGCGGTCCGCGATCAGCTCGCGGCTGCCGTCGAGATAGACGATGACGACGTCGTCGCGGCCATGCACGAGGATATTGCGATAGGCGCGCTTCAGCGCAGAGCAGGCGACGACGAGACGCTCACCAGCCGTGCTCGCGCGGTCGATCTCGTCGGCGATGGCTTGCAGCCAGGGTCTGCGGTCGTCGTCGTCGAGCGGTTGCCCCGCTTTCATCTTCTCGACATTGGTCTTGGGATGAAACGCGTCGCCGTCCTCGTAACGCCAATTCATTTTTTTGGCGAGTGCCTCGGCGATGGTGCTCTTGCCCGAGCCGGACACGCCCATCACGACAAGTGCGCAGGGATTGTTACGGCGCATCGAAGCCCTCCGGCGTCGCGGCCGCATCGATCAGCCATACCGTCTCCTGTTCGGACCGCGCTCGCCCAGCCGGTAGCGTATCATCAGCGAGAACGCGCGCCGCGATGGCGCGTTTGTCCGCGCCGCTGACGAGAAACAACATTTCGTGGCACGATGCCAACGCCGGCAGAGTGAGCGTCACCCGCGGCACGAACGGCGCGACATGCGCCGTGGGCACGCCGACGACCCAGCGGTCGCTGACGTCGATGGCGGGGTAGCCCGGAAACAGCGATGCGGTATGGCCATCAGGGCCGATGCCCATCAGCACCAGATCGAACAGCGGCGTGGCCGGATCGATCGTGCCCATGTCATGAAAGGTTTTCAGCATTGCCTCGTAGAGGAAGGCGGCGGCGTCGGGCGTGGCGGCGTCGGTCGGCATCGGATGCACACGATCGCGCGGCGCGTAGTCGTCGAGAAAGGCGCGCTTCGCCATGCCGATATTGCTCAGCGGATCGGACGACAGCACGAAACGATCGTCGCCGATGAACCAATGCACGCGCTCCCACGGGATCGCGTCGGCGTAGCTCGGCGTTGCCAGCAACTCATAGAGGCGCTTCGGACTCGAGCCGCCAGTCAGGCAGATCGCGACGCGGCCGGGATTGGCATCGATGCGCGCCATTAAGCGTTTCGCCGCTGCCTCAGCGAGCGCATCTGCATCGGCGACTTGGATCAGCGTCCGTTCGCTGGCTCGATTGATCGCCATGCGTCAGCTCAAGTCCCGCCACTGCCGACCGTCGCGTTCGAGCAAGTCCTCGGCGGCATCCGGGCCTTTGCTCCCGGCCTGGTATGTTTCGAGGCCGGTCTTGCCGGCTTTCTTCCACGCCTCGAGAAACGGCTGTACGGCGGCCCATCCTGCCTCGACGCTATCGGCGCGCTGAAACAGAATGTTGTCGCCGATCATACAATCGTAAATCAGCGTCTCGTAACCTGTTGCGGGCTCGGCTTTGAAGTAATCCTTGTAGCGGAATTTAATCTCGACGCCGTAGATCGCGATCGACG
>JANMAN010000078.1:0-4139 GCA_031359885.1 Tardiphaga sp.
CGCCTCATGCTCGATCAGGCTGCGCGTGATCAGCGGCAGCGCGGCCTTTGCGCTGCGCAGCGCGCCGTCCGGCGACGACGCCAGAAAATATTTCAGCAGCCACGGCATCACGACCGGTAGCGCCGACACATGGAAGCGCATCTCGGTCGAGCGATTCATCGCGTAGCGCAACACCTGTCGCCAGTCGCGCGGAAACATATAGGGAAATACCGACGCGCATTCGATCAGCCCGGCATTGCCGTAACTGGTCTCCTCGCCGGCGCGGCCGTGCCGATCGACGAGGACCACATCGCGGCCGCGTTGTTGCAGATGCAACGCCGCCGACACGCCGACCATACCCGCGCCGAGAACGAGAACGTCAGCCTTCAACTCCGCCATGAACACTCCAGCGATCCGCGCATCGCTCCAAGCTTTGGATGAATCGCTTTCGTTAATTCACCCTCCGCTCATACCCGCGCGAGCGGGTATCCAGGCAGACGATGTTATTTTGCAACGTCTGAATCCCCGCGTCCGCGGGGACGAACGGATGCCCAGCCCGCCATTAACTCGAGCGATCAAACTAGTCCCTCGCCTTCGCAGACGCAAACAACGCGATGGTCATTTGATCGGCACCAGTGGCGCGGAACCCGGCCGATGCCGCCACGACAAGACGCTTGCGCGTCGTTCAAACTCTGGCAACATACAATGACGTTTCGGCGTCATCGCGCCGACAGTCATTGAAAGAGCGTTCCGTATGCCATCGATTTGCAGGCCTGTGCGTCGTCCACTGTTCGCAGCACTCATCGCCTGCTTCGCCATCGGATCGGTCGTTGCAGCACCCGAACTCGCGTCCGCGCAGACGCTGCGTTACGCCAATCAGGGCGACCTCAAATCGCTCGATCCCTACACGCTGAACGAAACCACGACGATCGCCCATCACGGACACGTCTTCGAAGGGCTGACCGCGCGCGACAGAGACCTCAAGATCGTGCCCGGTTTGGCCGAGCGTTGGGAAACGCCCGAGCCGACGCGCTGGCGCTTCTATTTGCGCAAGGGCGTCAAATTTCACAACGGCGACGACTTCACCGCCGACGACGTCGTGTTTTCCGCCGAGCGCGTCCGCGCCAAGGGGTCCAACTTCCAGACTCGCGTGCCGAGCGACGCGAAGGTCGTCAAGATCGACGACCACACCGTCGATTTCGTGCTGACGTCGCCCAATCCCATTCTCAATTCGCAATGGGACACGTGGTACATCATGAGCAAGAAGTGGGCGGAGGCGAACAACGCCGTCGCCCCCACGCCGGCGGCAGCGACATCGCCAAGCTTCGCCTCGCTCAATGCCAACGGCACCGGCGCGTTCACGATCGAGAGCCATCAGCCCGGCGTCAAGACCGTCTTCAAGGCCAACCCGAATTGGTGGCGCAAGCCCGAACATAATCTCAAGGAAATCGTCTTCACGCCGATCGGTTCGGACGCCACGCGCGTCGCCGCACTGCTGTCGGGCGAAGTCGATATCATCGAGCCCGCGCCGATCCAGGATATCGCGCGCCTCAACTCCAGCGCCAACGCCGCCGTGCTGACCGGGCCGGAGCTGCGCACCATCTTCCTCGGCATGGACCAGACCCGCGACGAATTGCTGTCCTCGAACATCAAGGGCAAGAATCCGTTCAAGGACATCCGCGTCCGCGAAGCCTTCTACAAGGCGATCGACATCGAGCTGATCAAGAAGCGCGTGATGCGCGATCTGTCGACGCCGTCGGCGCTGATGGTCGCGCCGCAGATCTTCAAACTCTCGGCGGATTTCACGCGCCCGAAATTCGATCCCGACGGCGCGAAGAAGCTGCTCGCCGAAGCTGGCTACCCCGACGGGTTCGAACTCGGCATGGATTGCCCGAACGATCGTTACGTCAACGACGCCGCGATCTGCCAGGCCGTGGTCGGCATGATGGCGCGCGTCGGCGTCAAGATAAACCTGCTCGCGCAGCCGAAGGCGCTGTTTTTCGCCAAGGTGCTGAAATCGGGCAGCTACAACACGTCGTTCTATTTGTTCGGCTGGACGCCGGGCACGCTCGATTCTCACAACGTGCTGTTCGACATCATGGGCTGCCGCGACAATCCGCAATCGTCGCGCGGCGAGACCAATATCGCCGGCTATTGCAACAAGGAGTTGGACGCCCTGACCGACAAGGTGTTGCAGGAAACCGATACCGCCAAGCGCGACCAGCTCATCAAGCAGGCCTTCGCGATCGGCAACAAGGACTTCAACTACATTCCGCTGCATCAGCAGGCGCTGGCCTGGGGCGTATCGAAGAAGGTGACGCTGACCCAGCGGCCGGACAACCAGGTGCTTTTGTACTGGGCGACGAAGAAGGAGTGAGCGCCGTCATTGCGAGCCGATGAGATCGGCGTCTTCGCCGATCACGATCGAGCGACGCAATCCAAAAAGCTGCAAGCAAGACTGGATTGCTTCGTCGTAGCCGTCCTCGAAGGCGAGGAAAGCTTCTCCTCGCAATGACGACGCGCATTCTCAGAGATTTATATAGAGAAAGGCTCCTATGCTCGCGTTCACGCTGCGCCGCGCCGTGCAGGCCATCGGCGTCATGATCGCGGTGGGGATCATCTCCTTCGGCATGTTTCGCTTCGCCGGCGATCCCGTGAACCAGATCGTCTCGCTGGACACCCCGCCCGCCGAACGCGCGCAGGTGCGCAAATCCCTCGGCCTCGACGATCCGGTCCCGGTGCAATTCGCACGCTATTTCCTCGACGCCGTGCAGTTCAAATTCGGCGTGTCGTATCAATTCCGCCAGCCGGTCTCCGCATTGCTGAAAGAACGCATGCCGGCGACGCTGGAGCTCGCGACCTGCGCGACCATCCTCGCCATGGTGTTCGGCATCTTGATGGGCGTCTATTCGGCGCTGCATAAGGACTCGCTGCTCGCCAAACTGTTTCAGGCGGTGTCGCTGATCGGCATCTCGCTGCCGACGTTTCTGATCGGCATCCTGTTGATCTATCTGTTTGCCGTGGTGCTCGGATGGCTGCCGTCGTTCGGGCGCGGCGACGTCGTCAAGATCGGCTGGTGGAGCACCGGGCTTCTCACCGTCACCGGCCTCAAAGCTCTCATCATGCCGTCGATCACGCTCGGCCTGTTTCAGATGACGCTGATCATGCGGCTGGTCCGCGCCGAGATGCTGGAGGTGCTGCGCACCGACTACATCCGCTTCGCGCGTGCGCGTGGCCTCACGACGCGCGCGATTCATTTTGGCCACGCACTCAAGAACACGCTGGTGCCGGTCATCACCGTCGCCGGCCTGCAATTCGGCTCGGTCATCGCCTTCGCCATCATCACCGAGACGGTGTTTCAATGGCCCGGCATGGGCCTGCTGTTCGTGCAGGCCGTGCAGAACGTCGATATCCCGATCATGGCCGCGTATCTGCTCGTGGTGTCGCTGATCTTCGTCACCATCAATCTCATCGTCGATATCCTCTACACGATCGTCGATCCGCGCCTGCGTGCCACGGTCAGCCGGCCATGACCGAAACTCTGGTCGCGGCCGACACCGCAAAGGCCCCCGGCCGCATCAGCCGCGTCATCGACAGCGATCTCTTCTATGCGTTCCGTCGCTCCAGGCTAACCGTGGTGGCGGCAATCATCGCCATGACGTTCATCCTGCTCGCGATCTTCGCGCCGTTCGTCGCCGTGCAAAATCCGTTCGATCCGTCGCAACTCGAACTGATGAACTCGCGCATCTCGCCGCTGTGGACGTCGGAGGGCCAGCGCCCGTTCCTGCTCGGCACCGACGAACAGGGCCGCGACGTGCTCTCCGCTATTCTTTACGGCCTGCGCATCTCGCTGATCGTCGGCGCCCTCGGCGTGATCTTCGCGGCGGTGCTCGGCATTGCCCTCGGGCTGGTCGCCGGCTATTTCGGCGGCTGGATCGACGGCCTCATCATGCGCATCGCCGACGTGCAACTCACCTTCCCGGCGATCCTGATCGCGCTGCTGATCAACGGCGTCGTCAAATCCGTCCTCGGCAACCGGCTCGACGCGATGGGCACGCAGGCCGTTCTGGTGTTCGCGATCGGGCTCAGCTTCTGGGTACAGTATGCCCGGACGGTGCGCGGCTCCGTGATGGTCGAGAAGAACAAGGACTATGTCGCAG
>JANMAN010000141.1:0-4261 GCA_031359885.1 Tardiphaga sp.
CGACAAAGGTTGCGGCTCGGACATGTCCGAATTCCTACACCGCTGGCTCAGACAATCTTGTCCAGGATCTTCTGCGGCACCGGCACGCTGCCCGCAAATGATGGTCGTTTCTCCATGCGGTCGCTGAATGTCGCAAGCTTCGGATAGGCCGATCGCCAATCAATGGCAGGTGCACGCACGCAGAGATAACCGAAGACGGTCCCGACTGCGATGTCACCCAGTCCAAAGGTTTCGCCCACGGCGAATTCGCGGTCGCCGATCAGTCGCGACATCTCGCGCAAGCCACCATCGATCTTGCGTTGCTGCCGCGCCATCCATTCCTTGCTGATCGTGCCTTCCGCCCTTTGCTTTTCGAAGAACATCAAAACGAAAGCATCGCAAACGCCATCGCACAGAACTTCGAGCCGGCGCGCCGCGATTTTGCCTGCGACATCCGCTGGCATCAGCGGCGTGTCTGGATAGGACCATTCGAGATACTGCATGATGAAACTGGATTCATAGACGCTCGACCCGTCGTCCAGGATGAGGACCGGCAGTTTCTCCAGCGGATTGAACTTCGGCGTCGCCGTGGTCGAATCCCACGGCACCTCGGTTATCAACTCGAACGGCAGCTTCTTCTCGGCAAGGGCGATGCGCACCTTGCGAGCATAAGGCGACGGCGTGGCACTGATGAGTTTGAACATGGATGCTCCGTCAACAAAAACACGGAGGCGTCTCAAGCGACGCCTCTCAAAAGGATTTATTCGGCAGGTACGGCGCCGCCTGTGGCGCGCGCGGTCTGCATGTCGTAGCCGTTGCGGTCACTTGCTGCCTGCTTGCTGCGATCCATCACGGAGACGAGCCAGCATGCGAAGAAAGCAAGCGGCATGGTCACGATGGTCGGCGGATCGATCGGGAAGATCGGCGTGGCGTTACCCAGCACCTTCACCCATACCGGCGGGCCAAGGATCGTCAGCAGCAACGCACTGGCCAAGCAGACCGAGCCGCCGATCACCGCACCGCGAGTCGTCAGACCGCGCCAATAAATCGACAGCAGCAGCAGCGGAAAGGTCGATGAACACGCGACTGCAAATGCCAGCGATACCATGTAGGCGACGTTCTGCGTCTGAAATGCGATGCCGAGCAGCACTGCCACGACGCCGAGGCACATAGTGGCGATCTTCGAGACCTGCACTTCCTTCCTGTCATCGGCAGCGCCCTTACGAAACACGCTCGCATAAAGGTCGTGCGAGACCGCCGACGCTCCCGCCAGCGTAAGACCCGCGACGACCGCGAGGATGGTCGAGAACGCCACCGCCGAAATGAAACCGAGCATCGCGCTGCCGCCGACTGCGTTCGCAAGATGGATTGCCGCCATATTGCCGCCGCCGATCAAAGCGCCCTTGGCATCGAGATAGGTTGGGTCTTTCGCGAGCAACGCTAGCGCACCGAACCCGATGATGAAAACCAGCGCGAAGAAATAATTCATCCAGACCGTCGCCCAGAACACCGAGACGCGTGCCGCTTTGGCGTCCGGAACGGTGAAGAAGCGCATCAAAATATGCGGCAAACCGGCCGTGCCGAACATCAACGCTAGGCCGAGCGACAACGCGGAGAGTGGATCGCGCGCCAGGAATTGCGGCGTCAAAATCGCGTCGCCTTTCGGGTGGACGCTGACGGCTTTCGATAGAAGCGCGCCGAAATCGAAATTGAACTGCTTCATCACGAGAAATGCGATCATGCTGCCGCCTGCGAGGAACAGCACCGCTTTAACGATCTGCACCCAAGTGGTCGCGACCATGCCGCCGAACATGACGTAGCAGATCATCAACACGCCGACGATGATCTCGGCATAGATGTAATCGAGGCCGAACAAGAGCTTGATAAGCTGACCGGCGCCGACCATTTGCGCGATCAGATAAAACGCCACGACGACGAGCGAGGCGCAGGCCGAGAAAATGCGGATCGGTGTCTCGCTGAGGCGATAGCAGAGCACGTCGGTGAAGGTGAACCGGCCGAGGTTGCGCAACCGCTCTGCCAGCAAAAATACGACGATCGGCAGACCCGTCGTGTAACCGACCGCGAAGACGAGGCCATCGAAGCCGTTGGCATAGACCAGACCGGCAAGACCTAGAAATGCACCGGCCGAAATGAAATCGCCTGAAATAGCGAGGCCGTTCTGGAAGCCGGTGATCGTTCCGCCGGCAGCGTAAAAATCACTTGTCGATTTGGTGCGTTTCGACGCCCAATAGGTGATCCCGAGCGTCACGATGACAAAGGCGATGAACAGGATGATGGCGGTCGTGTTGATCATGACGGCCTCCTCAACTGCGACGGTTGGCGATGAGGACGTAGACGCCGGACAGCGCTACGCCGAGCACGATGACGAATAGACCGTAGGCAAAAGCCCAGGTGGTGGTGCCGCCTGTGAACACGGGCACTGCCAATAACCGCGGCGCAAAAGTGCCGAGCAGGATGAAGCCGCCATAGACGATCATCAAAAGAACGGTGAGCGGCAGCCCGACGTTGACAGCGCCGATGCCGGCGGTGGCCGCCCGTCCCCCTGCATTCTTTGGATCATGCGACGAACTCGACATGGCGTGGCTCCTGCCAGTGAATGAAATGAAAAATAGAAAACAGATCGTGGAGTGGTCGTTGGCTTCAACCGCGTGAAAATATCGCGCCGGATGCGGACGTCATATCGGACGTTCTCTGCCCAACCCCAGCGCCAAGCGCTGATGCTTCTTCTTCGGTGCGTCAGACATGGTCACCGCCCCCGGCATCACATTGATCTCGATCACACCATAATTTGATTTCGATATATCGAAAAGCATTTCTATTAGTCGAAATGAATAAGTTTCGGGCCCGTCCTTTGTGCAAATGCCCGGGCGACGGGGCGCCTAGCTTGCTCGTAGCCAATTGGCGCTCTACCACAGGCGGTATTGAGGAGAAGCAGCGCGCATGGCGTCGCAAGAGCAAGTCAAGGCCGCGTCCCGAACGCTCGATCTGTTCGAGGCCTTTGCCGAAGCGGGCGGCCCGCTGTCGCTGACGGAAATCTCCCAGCGCATCTCAGTGCCGATCTCGAGCTGTCACAGCTTGATCCGCACGCTTCAATTGCGCGGCTATGTCTATGTGCTCGAGGAGCGCAAACGGATCTATCCGACCAAGCGACTGATCGGTGTCGCGCATGCGCTCGGTCGGTACGACACGTCGCTCGAGCGCCTCACGCCCCTCGCAGCAGGATTAGCTAAAACGACGGGTGAGACGGTCATCATCGGGAAGATGCAGGGCGACATCGTGATCTATCTCGACGTCATGCCGGGCAGCCACAACGTGCGCTACATGGCTTCGCCAGGCGATACCTTCCCGACACATACCAGCGCGCTCGGCAAATCGACGCTCGGGCTGTTGAATGACGCGGCACTCGACAAGGCGATCAGCAAGTTGAAGCTGACCCAGTTTACCGATGCGACCATCACGGATGCCGCTGCATTCAAGGCCGACATTCTCGAAGGTCGCGCGCGCGGTTATTATCTGACGCGCGGCGAGACGGTCGTGGACGTGATGGGCATTTCCGTCGCGCATCGTATCGGCGGCGAGCCCTATGCGATCGGGGTCGCCGGCCCGTCGTCTCGATTGAAGGATCAGTTTGATTCCTATCTCGCGGCGATGAAGGAAACCGAAATTGCCTTCAAATCCCTAGCGGCATCGTAAAACCCAGCAACAGAACGTCAGCTAGTTAACGCCTCCACTCAAGCCGCATCGGACTCGGCTGCCGCGCGTTCGAGATTGGTCCGCAAGGCGCGGATCTCTTTCGTCAGCCGCGCAAGCTGCGCGAGCGGCAAGCCTGCATTTTCGGAAATGCAGCGCGTGACATCCGCCGCTTGTTGCTTCAGCCGACGCCCCTTGTCCGTCAGCGCCACCATCACGCGACGCTCATCGACCTTCGAACGCCGCCGCGTCAACAGGCCCACCGCTTCGAGGCGTTTCAAAAGCGGGGTCAGTGTGCCGGTTTCGAGCGACAATTGTTCGCCGAGATGACCGACCGTAACGCCATCCCCGCTCCAAAGCGCGACCATGACGAGATATTGCGGATAGGTGAGCCCGAGGCTTTGCAGCGGACCGCGATAGATCCGATTGAACGCGAAGCCCGTCGAATGGATCGCGAAGCACAGGAGGTCGTCGAGATTGGGAGATGCGGGTTCGGATCGTTTGGGCATGTGCCGATAATATATCGTGCACGATCATATCGCAAGCGTTTGACATTCGGATCGGCGGCGCG
>JANMAN010000184.1:0-1666 GCA_031359885.1 Tardiphaga sp.
CCGCCAGCGCGCGCCGCGCAAAGCCGAGCGCCGCCGCGGCAACGGTGACGCGAAACAAAGTCAGCGTCTCCATCGCGATCCGGAAACCCTCGCCGGCGCTTCCGATCAGCTCCCCGCGCACGCCCGCGAAGCGCAGCCGGGCGAGCGGGTGCGGGGCGATCACTTCGATGCGCTCGGCGACCCTGAGCCCGGGATCGTCGCCGCGCACGATGAACATGCTCAGCCCGCGCGACCCGTCGCCTTCGCCGGTCCGCGCGAGCACGGTGTAAAGGTCGGCAATCCCGCCATTGGAAATGTAGGTTTTCTCGCCGTCGAGAACATATGCGTCGCCATCAGGCCGCGCGGTCATCGCGATGTTCGCGGCGTCGCTTCCACAGCCCGGCTCGGTCATCGCAAAGGCGGCGATGGCCTCGCCCGACGCCACTTTCGGCAGCCACGCGCGCGCCTGTTCGGCCGATCCGAACAGGCTGATCGCGCCCGATCCGAGACCCTGCATGGCGAATGCGAAGTCGGCGAGCCCACTATGGTACGCCAGCGTTTCGCGCGCAATCGCCAGGCTGCGCACGTCGGGCCGCGAGTCGCCGCTCGTCACGCACAAGCGCAAATACCCGGCCTCACCCAGTTTAGCGACCAACGCGCGGCAGTCTGCCTCAAGGTCGCCACTGTGCGCGGGAAGGTCGTCGCACCAGCGCTGAAGGTCCGCCGCAAGCGCCAGATGGCTCGGTTCGTAAAACGGGAGCGAAAGCAGACTTTCAGGCATCGCGCGCTGCCCGAAACGCAGCGAACGCAGCGATCACGCGCGTGTCCGCGCGCTCGCGCGAGATTGGCGATCGATCGGCATGTCTTGCTGCGAGATTGCGCTTCATCGGCGCAGCCGTAGCGCAGTCGGCAGGCTGTAGGACAGAGCCATCAGTCTCCGCGGAAGACGGGTCGCGCTTTAACGACAAAGGACTCATACGCGCGGCGGAAATCGTTGGTCTGCATGCAGTCGGCCTGCGCCTGTGCCTCCAAGGCGATCGCGGCATCGATCGACACATGCCATTCGGCGTCGAGCTGGCGTTTGGTCACCGCATGGGCGTAACTCGGCCCGCTCGCGAGTTGCCGCGCCAGTGCCGTCGCATCGGCCAGCACGTCGTCGCTCAGCCGGTTCCAGAAACCCCAAGCATGACCCTCGTCAGCGCTCATGCCGCGCCCGGTGAACAGCAATTCCGCCGCGCGACCGTGGCCGATGATCCGCGGCAGCATCGCGCACGCGCCCATGTCCGCGCCGCTCAAACCGACGCGCGTGAACAGGAACGCGCATTTGGCGTCGCGCGCCGCGAGCCTGAGGTCGCTGGCCATCGCCATGATCGCGCCCGCGCCGGCGCACACCCCTTCGACCGCCGCGACGATCGGCTGCGGACAGCCGCGCATCGCCTTGACCAGATCGCCGGTCATGGTGGTGAACTCGATCAGCCCGCGCCGGTCCATTTGCGTCAGCGGCCCGATGATTTCATGGACATCGCCGCCCGAGCAGAAATTGCCCCCCGCGCCGGTCAGCACGACCGCTTTCACGCGCGGCATCGCAGCCAATGCGCCGAACGTGTCGCGCAGCTCGGCATAGCTTGCGAAGGTCAGCGGGTTCTTGCGCTCCGGGCGGTTGAGCGTGATCGTCGCGACGTCGTCG
>JANMAN010000187.1:0-9180 GCA_031359885.1 Tardiphaga sp.
AACCCGCAAGGTCGCCGACCACGCCGCCGCCGAGCGCGACGACGAGATCGTTGCGCTCGATCTTCGCCGCGATCAACGCTTCGCAAACCTGTTGCAGGCCGTCGTAGCTTTTCGAGGATTCGCCCTCGCCGACGACGATCCGCGACGACGCGATGCCGGCACTCGTCAGCGACGCTTCGGTTGCCTCGAGCCAATGGCTTGCGACGGTGCGGTCGGTGACGATGGCGGTGCGCGCGCCGGGTCGCAGCGCCGCGATGCGCGGGCCGAGATCGCCGAGCACGTTGCGGCCGATCACGATCTCATAGGCGCGGTCGCCGAGCGCGACATCGACGATCACAGGGCTCGCGTGAGTGAACGGGGCGGTCATTGCTGGGGATCCAACGCAAGCGAAGAGGGCAGAGCGCGCACGCCAAGCAGATGCGCATGCAAGGCTGCGACGCTTTCATCGACGATGATCTCATGCGGCACGTCGCGGGAATCGATCGTTATGTCGGACTGTTCGTACAGTGGATGCCGCTCGCCGATCAGCCGGGCGATCACGGCGGCGGGATCGGCGGTCTGCAACAGTGGCCGGTCGGCGCGACGCCTAACGCGGCGCAAAATCACGTCGGCATCTGCCTTCAGCCAAACCGAAATACCGGATGCGGCGATCCGCGCCCGCGTCTGGTCACGCGAATAGGCCCCGCCGCCCGTCGCCAGCACCAGCGGCCCGCCCGAGAGAATGCGCGAGATCACGCGTGCCTCGCCGTCGCGGAAATGCGGTTCGCCGTGCTGCTCGAAAATCTCCGGGATCGTCATCGCGGCGGCCGTCTCGATCTCGGTATCGGCATCGATGAAGGGCAGCCGCAGCCGCAGCGCGAGCCGCCGGCCCACGGTCGACTTGCCCGCGCCCATCATGCCGATGAGCACGATCGAGCGCTGCCCCAGCGCCGCGACGATCGCGGCTTCCGGGGTCGTTCTCGTACCGATCTGGGTCGTCTGGTCGGACATCGCGGCAATCTAGGACATGGCCGCCCCGAAGGGGAGCGCCTGAGCCACCTATACTACCCCCGCGCGGGGCCTTGCCAGAGGCCATTGCGAAGCTGCGTTGGCGGCTTGCGCTGCAATTGCGAACGTGGTGGTAGTTTGGGTGTCCCGAACCCGAAGTTCGCCCCGATGCCGAGCCTGTTGCGTTTTTTGACCATCGTCGCCGTGATCGGCGGGATCGGTTATGGCGCGCTCTACGCGCTGGCCAATTTCGTCACGCCGAAGCCGCGTGAAATGACGGTGACGATCCAGCCGGACAAATTTCAGAAGCGGTAGGCACCCTCGTCATTGCGAGAAGCGGCGTGCCTCGTCTTCGAGGAACGCCGCGACGAAGCAATCCAGCCTGTTTCTCTGCAGAGGAAAACTGGATTGCTTCGCACGGATCGTCATCGGCTTCGCCGATGGCGATCCGGCTCGCAATGACGGTCAGTCGACCCCATCGCCCCAATCAAGCTTCTTGAACCGCCGATAGGCCTCGCCATCGCGCTTCGGCGCTGTCGCGATCTCAAGCCCCGCAGGCGTGCAGAGCTTGGCCGTCACCGCGATCTTGGTCACGTCCGGCTGCGCCAGCACCCGCGACGGCCGCCGGTCGGGCTTGGCACGCGACAGTGCGACGTAGGAGAACTTCTCGTCCTCGAACGGCACCTCGGCGGATTTCAGCGCCATATGCGCGCGCGAACGCGGCAGCCGCTGGACGAAGTGGCACCAATCCGGCGACGTTAAGGGACAGACGTCGTCGTGCGGGCAGGGCGCGATCACATGCGCACCCTGCGCGATCAGCCGCGCACGCAATGCGATAATTCTTGCGTAGCCGGCCGGTGTACCGGGCTCGACGACCAGCAATGTGTCGCGGGTTTTCTTCCACAGCGCATCGGCCAACGCTGCACGTTTCGGGTCAGGGACCTCGCCGATCATATAACTGGCAGTGACGAGATCGGCCGCGTTGGCTGTCGATAGCATCGCGAAGATATCGCCCAAATGGTAGCGCAACGGCCGCGTGGTTTCGTCCGAGAGAGCGAGCGCCAGCGCGCGCAATGCCGGGTTGGAATCGAGCAGCGTCACGTCATGCAGGGAATTAAAAGCCTGCGTTGCGGCCCATGTCGCGGTGCCCGGTCCCGCGCCGCAATCGAGCAGGCTCGTCGGTGCGAAATCCGAGACGATCTCGGTGAGCGCATTGAGGCAGGCGACGACGGCCGCGTAGGTCGCCGGCATCCGCGCCAACGCATAAGCGAGCGCGTCGGCTTCGGTTTTGATGTCAATCGAGCCGCCGCCGGCGCGGTAGGTCTGCGAGATTATGGCTTGCCGTTTTGCGGCGTCGGTGCGTGACAGTCCGCGCGCGCGGGCATCGAGCGTAGCGGCGAGGGCAGGGGGAAGGGAGGGAAGCATAAGAAAATTTTGCCATACCACGACCGCGACGTCAGCGTTTTTACGTGAGTTGCCGCGGCTGTTCCCCTCTCCCCTTGTGGGAGAGGGTGACTTCGCGAAGCGAAGTCGGGTGAGGGGTTAACCTCGCAGTCTGAACAAGACCCCTCACCCGGCACGGCCTTCGGCCTTGCCACCCTCTCCCGCAAGGGGAGAGGGAAGAAAGCAAGATCACGCCACCTGCTGATCGAGAATCTTCACGGCGTTGTCGAGATCGACCGACACCAGCTGCGAAACGCCGCGCTCGGCCATCGTCACGCCGTAGAGCCGGTTCATCCGCGCCATCGTGATCGGATTATGCGTGATGATGATGAAGCGCGTGTCGGTGGACGACGTCATCTCGTGCAGCAGATTGCAGAACCGCTCGACGTTATGATCGTCCAGCGGCGCATCGACTTCGTCGAGCACGCAGATCGGCGACGGGTTGGTAAGAAACACCGCGAAGATCAATGCCAGCGCCGTCAGCGCCTGCTCGCCGCCTGACAAGAGCGACAGCGATTGCGGCTTCTTGCCGGGCGGCTTGGCGATGATCTCGAGGCCCGCTTCGAGCGGATCGTCGCTCTCGATCAGATGCAACGCCGCCTCGCCGCCGCCGAACAGCTCGGTGAACAGTCGTTTGAAGTGGCCGTTGACGATATCGAACGAGGTCAAAAGCCGTTCGCGCGCTTCCTTGTTGAGACTCTGAATGCCGGTGCGAAGTTTCTTGATCGCCTCGACGAGGTCGTCGCGCTCGGTGGTCAGCGAATTGTGCGTCGCCTCGACCTCGTGCAACTCTTCTTCGGCACGCAGATTGACCGCACCGAGCCGCTCGCGATCGCGGCGCAATTTGTCGAGATCGCTTTCGACGGCGTGCAGGTCGGGCAGCGCATCGCCATGTTTGATCTCGGCCATCGCCGCGACGCCGTCCGGCTCGACTTCGAGCATGTCGCGAATCTCGCGCTCGATGTCTTCGAGCCGTCGCCGCGCACCCTCCATGCGTTCGTCGGCGCGGGCGCAAGCCTCGCGTGCGGCGGACAACGCTTCGAGCGAGTGCTTGGCTTCGCGATCGGTCTGCGCCATCAGCGATTCGGCCGAGGCTAATGCGTCGGCGGCGACGCGGCGGCCGGTCTCGGCCTCTTCGATTTCGGAAATGATCGCGCGGCGCTTTTGCGCGAAGATTGCCGGTGCGTCGTCGAGTTCGGCCCGCTCCTTGGTCACTTCCGTGATGCGCGCCTCGATGGTCGCGATCTGGCCGCCCGCGCCGCCTTTGCGCGTCTGCCATTCGTTGCGTTCGGCGATGATCGCCTGCAACCGCTTGTCGGCGAGCTCAGCTTCGCGCGCCAAGGCTTGCGCTTCGGCGCGGACTTGGGCGGCGAGGCGACGATGGCCGTCGATCTCGCCGCGCACGGCGGCGATCCGGGCCTCGCCGTCGCCGGATGGCGGCAATTCAGCCAACGCGCTTTCGGCGCTCTCGTGTGCGGCTTCGGCCTCCGCGCGGTCGGCTGCAAGGCGGGTCTGCGCTTCGGTCAGTGCGGAGCGTCGCGCGGCGTGGCGGTTGATCTCGCGCTCGGTCGTGGCATGGCGTTCGCGCGCAGAATCGATTTCGCGGCGAGCGGCACGCAGATTGTCGCGCGATGCGGCTTCCGAAGCCGACGCACTGCGCAATTCGGCTTCGGCCTGGTCCAACGCCTCGCGGCGCGCCACGGCCTCGGCTCTGGCCTGGTCGAGTTCGGCTTCGATGTCGCCCAAGCGCGCACGCTCCGCGAGCCTGCGCGCCGCACCCGACGGCGCATGGGCGGCCGCGATGAAGCCGTCCCAGCGCCAGACGTCGCCTTCGCGCGACACGAGGCGCTGACCGGTTTTGAGCTGCGACACCAGTTCGGCGCCGCGCTCCTTGGCGACGACGCCGATTTGCGCCAGACGCCGGCGCAGTTCGACGGGCGCATCGACGTGATCGCTGAGCCGCTCGACGCCCTCAGGCAGCGCCGGATCGGCCTCGGCAAACCCCGATTCGGTCCAACGCATCGGCGCTGACGGATCGACGGGTGCGTCGAGATCGTCGCCCAAGGCTGCGCCCAGCGCCTTCTCGTAACCCTTGGCGCAATTGACGCCGTCGATGATCGGCGGCCAGAGATTTTTGGTCTCGCCGTTCAGAATTTTCGAGATCGTGCGCGCTTCGGTCTCGAGCCGCTGCACGCGCTTGTCGGCCTCGACAAGCGGGCCGCGCGAGGCTTCGAGCGTCTGCCGCGCGACGACATGCGCGGTCTCGCTGGCGGCGACGACGGCCTCCGATTCCAGAAGCGTGTCCTGCGCCGTTTCCATTGCGGCGAACAGCGCATCGAGATCGCCGAAGCCGGATGTTTGCTGTGTCAGCGCATCGATCTCGCGCTCGACATGGCCGATCTCCTGATCGAGCCGCGTCAGGCGCTCGCGGTGGCCGCGCACGCCGGTCTGCAACTGGTTGCGCTTGGCCGTCAGGTCGGCGAGGGCCGTCGTCAATTCGGCGAAGGTGAATTCTGCGTCGGACAAAATCTCTTCGGCGGCAGCGACACGCTCGTCGACACCGCTGCGGCGCTCGACGCGCGACCGGATCTCGTCTTTCAGTTCGACGTCTTCGGCGTCGAGCCGCTGCAAGGCGATGTCCGCATCGGCGGCCTGACGCTGCTCGCGCTCGATGTCCGCCATGAATTGCGTCAGACGGCGATCGAGTTCGGCAACGCGCTCCTTGGCGCGGACTTCCTCGCGGTCGAGCAATTCGCGCGCATTGGTGAGGCGCTGAAGACCGGCCGCGGCGGCGGCCTCGGCTTCGCGCAGCGCCGGCAATTCGGACGCGCGGATCGCCTGAATACGGGCCGATTCGGCTTGCTCGCGGGTGCGCTCGGCGAGATCGCGGACGTTGAGTTCATGGACGCGCGCGGATTCGGCGACGTCCGTATGGGCTTGCAGCCAGCGCAGGTGGAACAGCGTCGCCTCGGCCTTGCGGACCTTGGCTGCAACCTCGCGGTAGCGGATCGCCTGCCGCGCTTGCTTCTTGAGGCCCTCGACCTGACCGGCAAGTTGTCCAATGACGTCCTCGACGCGGGTGAGGTTGGTCTCGGCGGCGCGCAGCCGCAGTTCGGCTTCGTGGCGGCGGGCATGAAGTCCCGCGACGCCGGCGGCGTCTTCCAGCACGCGGCGGCGCGCTTCGGGCTTGGCCTGAATGATTTCGCCGATCTTGCCCTGGTGGACGAGCGCCGGCGAGCGCGCGCCGGTCGCAGCATCCGCAAACAAGATTTGAACGTCGCGGGCGCGGACGTCGCGGCCGTTGATGCGATAGACCGATCCGGATTCCCGCGCGATGCGGCGCGAGATTTCCAAAATCTCATGCTCGTTCATCGCGGCCGGCGCGGAGCGATCGGAATTGTCGATCGTCATCATCACTTCGGCATGGTTGCGCGACGGCCGATTGCCGGAACCGGCGAAGATCACGGCGTCCATGTCGGTGGCACGCAGCGATTTATGCGAGGTCTCGCCCATCGCCCAACGCAGCGCTTCGACCAGATTGGATTTGCCGCAGCCGTTGGGGCCGACGACGCCGGTCAATCCAGGCTCGATATGGAAGTCGGTCGGTTCGACGAACGACTTGAATCCATGCAGGCGAAGGCGCGTGAGTTTCATCGACAATGACCCGGTGAGGCTTCAAGCGAATCTCTCAAGCCTCGAGACTACCATGACTGGCGATCTCGTGCAGGCCGGAGGCGCTTGGGCGGGACAATGGCGAGGCAGGCCGGGGAGGGCAACCGCTTGCGCGGGCTTTTCCCCGGCGGAATTCAGCCGGCGAATCAGTGCGATCGACGGTCGCTGGGTTCAGAACGCCAGACCCACGATCGCGACGACGACCAACACAGCGCCGGCGGCGCCGACGGCTTTCGCGAAGCGCACCATCGCATCGCGCGTCGACGACTGCGCGGAATCGATCCGACCGACGGCGCGGTCGGCAAGGCTCTGCGTGCTGAATTCGATATCGGCGTCGAGTGCGACGGTCAAAGCGGCGGACATCATCAGCGCGCCAAGGATGCCGATGCCGGCAAAGCCGAGAAAACCCATCAACAGGAAGGGAAAAGCGCCGATCAGGAAAATGGGAAACAGCGGAAAGACAAGAAGCGAATCGGATTGGAGGGAGCGCATGGTTTCGTCTCGAACGTGAAGCGCACGGAATGTGCCTTGCAATTCGGACACCGTAAGCCGCAATCGGGGCAAAAACGGGATATGAGCCGCGCGTTGACGGCGGGGCTGGTCGTCGAGTCCGTTGACGAAAGTGACCAATATCGAGCCACGGCCCGCGGTCGCTTATTTCGTCGGCGGATTTACACGATCGCCATGCCGCTGCGAATCTCGGCGCGCAATTCGTCGATCAGGCGGAGGCCCTTCGCGGTCTCGACATGCCAGAAGGTCCAACCGTTGCAGGCCCCCGAGCCTTGCGCGACGGCCCCCATGCGGTGGATCGAGCCGACCTTGTCGCCGAGCATGATCGCGCCGTCGGCCCGCACCAGCGCATTGTGCTTCTTGCGCGCGTCCATCAAAATCGCACCCGGCGAAATCATGCCCCGCTCGATCAGTTCGGAAAACGCGACGCGCGGCGCTTCACGCGCGGTCATGAACGGTGCCAGCGTCGCGCCCGGCAGCGGCAGGATTTGCGCGATGCGGGCTTCGGCGGCGGCGGCATAGGTCGCGTCGCGCTCGAAGCCGATATACGAACGCCCGAGCCGTTTGGCGACGGCGCCTGTCGTGCCGGTGCCGTTGAACGGATCGACGATCAGGTCGCCGGGCTTCGACGACGACAGGATCACGCGCGCCAGCAGGCCTTCCGGCTTCTGCGTCGGATGTACCTTCTTGCCATCGTCGCCCTTGAGGCGCTCCTCGCCGGTGCACAATGGGATCAACCAATCGGAGCGCGCCTGCACGTCTTCGTTGGCGGCTTTCAAGGCTTCGTAATTGAACGTGTAGCCTTTGGCCTTTTCGTCGCGCGCGGCCCAGATCATCGTCTCATGCGCGTTGGTGAAACGTCGGCCGCGGAAATTCGGCATCGGATTGGATTTGCGCCAGACGATATCGTTGAGCACCCAGAATCCGAGATCCTGCATGATCGCGCCGACGCGGAAAATGTTGTGGTACGAACCGATCACCCACAGCGTCGCGGACGGTTTCATGATGCGGCGGCAGGCGAGCAGCCAGGCGCGCGTGAAATCGTCATAGGCGGCGAACGACGAGAATTTGTCCCAGTCGTTGTTGACCGCATCGACATGCGATTCGTCGGGACGTTTCAGTTCGCCCTTGAGCTGCAGATTGTACGGCGGATCTGCGAACACCAGATCGACCGACGCTGCCGGCAGCTTCGACATCTCGGCCACGCAATCGCCAATGACGATGCGCGACGACGACGCGGGCTCGGATTCAAATTGGGTGCGGGGCGCCTTTGCAGACGCCCCGCGACGCGACTCACCCATGACTCAATTACTCTGACTCAGGCGACGCAGCCGGCGACGCGGGACTAGAAAACCGACTGACCACACCATGACCGGCCAAAGTAAAAATCGACTTAACCGCCGAACATCGTGGTGAATCTTCTCTGGGCATTGCACTGGCAAAGCCTTCGCCGCCGCGATATGGCTTAACGGAACGGAAACGTTTTGAGGCCGTCCGCGTTATGCGATGCTGGGTCAGCCGCGAAGCGTCGATTGTAAGACTGCGGCTTGAGGGGATTTCGCACCATGCGTTACGATGACTTTCGTCGCAGCGACAACATCGACGACCGTCGTGACGATGACGGCGGCAGCATGGGCGGTGGTGGCGGCGGCTTCGGCATTCCCGGTGGCGGCGGCGGATTGGGCATCGGCACGGTGATCGTGCTCGGCCTCGTCGGCTGGGCGTTCGGGATCGATCCGCGCATTCTCATCAGCGGCGCGGAAATCGTCGCCGGCGGACGGCAGCAGGATCCGACGTATCAAACCGATCGCCGAACCGGCGAAGCGCCGAAGAAAGGCGCGCCGTCCGACGATGTCGGCAGCATGATTTCAGGCGTACTCGGCGAGATCGACGATCGCTGGACCGAGATTTTCAACGAGAGCGGCCAGAAATATGCCGGCCCGCGCATCGTGCTGTTTCGCAACGCCACCAATGGCGGGCGTTGCGGCATGGCGCAGTCGGCGATGGGGCCGTTTTACTGTCCGCCCGACAAGCAGATTTTTCTCGACACAAACTTCTTCCGTCAGGTCGAGACGAAGTTTCGCGGTTGCTCGGGCAGCTCGTGCAAGTTCACGACGGCCTACATCATCGCGCACGAAGCCGGACATCACATCCAGAATTTGCTCGGCATCCTGCCGCGCGTGACTCGGTTGCAGCAGCAGGCCGGCAGCAAGGCCGAGGCCAATCAGTTGCAGGTGAAGGTCGAGTTGCAGGCGGATTGCCTGTCAGGTGTGTGGGTCAATCGCGAAGCCAAGAAACGTCCGGGATTTATCGAGCCGGGCGACATCGATGCGGCGTTGCAGACCGCAACGGCGATCGGCGACGACACGTTGCAACGCCAAGCGCAAGGCCGCGTGGTGCCGGACTCGTTCACGCACGGCTCGGCCGAACAGCGTAAACGCTGGTTCATGACCGGCTATCAGCAGGGCACCGTGCAGGCCTGCAATACATTCGCAGCGGATCGGTTGTAGTTGTAACGCTGGCCACACATGCTGCCGTCACCCCCGCGACAGCGGGGGCCCAGTATTC
>JANMAN010000209.1:0-12587 GCA_031359885.1 Tardiphaga sp.
GCGAGCCCGCTGAGCGTAAGCCTTCGGACGATGAGCCGTTGTCGATGCTCGCGTTCAAGATCATGAGCTTTGAACACGTTGGTTCGCTCACGTTCTGCCGCATCTACTCCGGGAAGCTCGAGCAGGGTATGGCGCTTGCCAATACCTCGCGCGATAAGAAAGAGCGTGCCGGCCGCATGTATCTTATGCATGCCGACGAGCGCAAAGAAATCAAGGAAGCCTTCGCTGGCGACATCGTTGCCCTGCAGGGCCTCAAGGATACCCGTACCGGTGAAACGCTGTCGGATCCCGTGAAGGCCGTCATTCTCGAGAAGATGGAATTCCCGAACCCCGTCATCGAAATGAAGGTCGAACCGAAGACAAAGGCCGACCAGGAAAAGATGGCGACGGCGCTATACACGCTCGCACTGGAAGATCCTTCGTTCCGCGTGTCGGTTGATCCCGAGAGCGGCGAAACCATCCTTAAGGGCATGGGCGAACTTCATCTCGACATCAAGGTCGACATTCTGCGCCGCACGTATGGCGTGGATGCCAACGTCGGTGCGCCTCAGGTGGCCTACCGCGAAGCGCTGGGCCGTCCGACACAGGTTGACTACACCCACAAGAAGCAGACCGGCGGTACGGGCCAATTCGCGCGCGTCAAGCTCAAGCTGGAGCCGAATGAAACCGGCAAGGGCAACGTGTTCGAGGCCGACATCATCGGCGGTACCGTTCCGAATGAATACATTCCGGGCGTCGAAAAGGGCGTCCAGCAGATCTGGGACCAAGGCGTTCTGATCGGCTTCCCCATGGTCGACATGAAGGTCACGCTTTACGACGGCGCGTTCCACGAAGTCGACTCGTCGGCCATCGCGTTCGAAATCGCGACGCGGGCCGCCATGAAGGAAGCCTGCGAGAAGGGCGGCGTCAAGCTGCTCGAACCGATCATGGACGTTGAAGTCGTGACGCCAGGTGATTTCGTCGGCGGCGTCATCGGCGACATCAACTCGCGTCGCGGCCAGATCCGTGACCAGCAGATGCGTGGTAACGCCACGGTGGTGCGAGCATTTGTTCCGCTCGCCAACATGTTCGGCTATGTCAGCCAGCTGCGCTCGATGAGCCAGGGGCGAGCAAGCTACACGATGCAGTTTGCCCATTACGCGGATGTTCCGCGCAACGTGGCCGACGAAGTCAAAGCGAAGTACGCCTAATTGCCGAAGCCGATTGCCGACTGCCGCATGGGATGCGGCGCAACGCAACCGGGAGCGGTTTTGACTGAATAGATTAATCGGCCGATGCCGGGGGAAACCCTGGGGACGGTGATGAAACACTCGAAGCGCTGAGGAGAGCCACTATGGGCAAGGCAAAATTTGAGCGGAACAAGCCGCACTGCAACATCGGCACCATCGGTCACGTTGACCATGGCAAAACGTCTTTGACGGCCGCGATTACGAAGGTTTTGGCCGAAACCGGCGGCGCGACGTATACCGCTTACGACATGATCGACAAGGCTCCCGAAGAGCGCGAGCGCGGCATCACGATTTCGACGGCGCACGTCGAATATGAGACCAAAGCCCGCCACTACGCTCACGTCGATTGCCCAGGCCACGCCGACTACGTGAAGAACATGATCACGGGCGCTGCGCAGATGGATGGCGCGATCCTGGTCGTTTCGGCTGCCGACGGCCCGATGCCGCAGACCCGCGAGCACATCCTGCTCGCCAAGCAGGTCGGCGTTCCGTCGCTCGTCGTGTTCCTGAACAAGGTCGACATGGTCGACGATCCGGAATTGCTCGAACTGGTCGAGATGGAAGTTCGCGAACTTCTCTCGAAGTACGATTTCCCCGGCGACGACATTCCGATCATCAAGGGCTCGGCGCTCTGCGCACTTGAGAACAAGGATCCGAAGCTCGGTCACGACGCGATCCTCGAGCTGATGAAGGCGGTCGATTCCTACATTCCGCAGCCGGAACGCCCGATCGACATGCCGTTCTTGATGCCGGTCGAAGACGTGTTCTCGATCTCGGGTCGCGGCACCGTCGTCACCGGTCGTGTCGAGCGCGGCATCGTCAAGGTCGGCGAAGAAATCGAGATCGTCGGTCTCAAGGCCACGCAGAAGACGATCGTCACCGGCGTCGAAATGTTCCGTAAGCTGCTCGATCAGGGCCAGGCTGGCGACAACATCGGTGCGCTGCTCCGCGGCACCAAGCGCGAGGAAGTCGAGCGCGGCCAAGTGCTCTGCAAGCCCGGTTCGGTCAAGCCGCACACCAAGTTCAAGGCTGAGGCTTACATCCTCACCAAGGAAGAGGGTGGCCGTCACACGCCGTTCTTCACCAACTATCGTCCGCAGTTCTACTTCCGCACCACGGACGTGACCGGCGTCGTCCATCTGCCCGAGGGCACCGAGATGGTCATGCCGGGCGACAACATCGCCATGGAAGTTCACCTGATCGTGCCGATCGCGATGGAAGAGAAGCTCCGCTTCGCTATCCGCGAGGGTGGCCGCACGGTCGGCGCCGGCGTCGTTGCGACGATCATTGAGTAGCGAATAGGGAATGGCGGATGGGGAGATGAAGTCGTCGACTTCGTCTTTCTGTTCGCCGCTCACTACTCACTATTCGCTCTCTCAAGAAAGACACGGCAATGAACGGCCAAAATATCCGCATCCGTCTCAAGGCGTTCGATCATCGAATTCTCGATTCATCGACCCGTGAGATCGTGAACACCGCGAAACGTACCGGCGCACAGGTCCGCGGACCGATCCCGCTGCCGACGCGCATCGAGAAGTTCACCGTCAACCGTTCGCCGCACGTCGACAAGAAGAGCCGCGAGCAGTTCGAGATGCGCACCCATAAGCGTCTTCTCGATATCGTCGATCCGACCCCGCAGACTGTCGATGCTTTGATGAAGCTCGATTTGGCCGCCGGTGTCGACGTCGAGATCAAGCTCTAACTTTAGATTCCCGTCTGCTACGCGCGGACAGAAAGAACAGGAAGCACGCCGATGCGCTCCGGAGTGATCGCACAAAAGGTCGGGATGACGCGGGTCTTTACGGAGACCGGCGAACATATCCCTGTGACCGTGCTGAAGCTGGGTAATTGTCAGGTGCTCGGGCACCGGACCAGCGAACAGAATGGTTATGTCGCGTTGCAGCTCGGATCGGGCTCGCGCAAGACCGTCTATCTGCCGAAAGCCGAGCGCGGCCAGTTCGCTAAGGCTTCGGTTGAGCCGAAGCGCAAGGTCGCCGAGTTTCGCGTGTCGGAAGACGCGTTGATCCCGGTTGGCGCTGAAATCCAGGCCGACCATTTCGTTGTCGGCCAGTTCGTCGATGTCACCGGCACGTCCGTCGGTAAGGGCTTCGCCGGCGGTATGAAGCGCTGGAATTTCGGTGGTCTTCGCGCCACCCACGGCGTGTCGGTCTCACATCGATCGATCGGTTCGACCGGCGGTCGGCAAGATCCCGGCAAGACCTTCAAGAACAAGAAGATGCCCGGCCACATGGGTTCGGATCGCATCACCACGCTGAACCTGCGCGTCGTCCAGACTGACGTCGCACGCGGCCTGATCCTCGTCGAAGGCGCCGTTCCCGGCTCCAAGGGCGGCTGGATCGCGGTGCGCGACGCCGTCAAGAAGCCGCTGCCGAAGGACGTGCCGCAGCCCGGCAAGTTCAAGCTGGCCGGTGGCACCGATACGGCCGCTCCGGCGGACGAAGCGACAACCGAGACGGAAGGAGCGTGAGATGAAACTGAACGTCACCACGCTTGAAGGCAAGGACGCCGGCTCGATCGAGCTGTCGGACGCCATTTTCGGTCTCGACCCCCGCGTCGATATCATTCAGCGTTGCGTTAACTGGCAGCTCGCCAAGCGCCGCGCCGGCACTCATAAAGCCAAGGGCCGCGCCGAAATCTGGCGAACCGGCAAGAAGATGTACAAGCAGAAGGGCACCGGCGGCGCTCGTCACGGCTCGGCACGCGTGCCGCAGTTCCGCGGCGGTGGTCGTGCCTTCGGTCCGGTCGTGCGCTCGCACGCGTTCGATCTTCCGAAGAAGGTGCGTGCGCTCGAGCTCAAGCATGCTCTCTCGGCGAAGGCCAAGGACGGCGGGTTGATCGTGATCGACACCGCTGTTTTGGAAGCCGCCAAGACGAAGGCGCTGATCGGTCATTTCTCGGGTCTCGGCCTGACCAATGCGTTGATCATCGATGGCGCCGAACTGCATGTCGGTTTCGCCGCGGCGGCTCGCAACATCCCGAACATCGACGTGCTGCCGATCCAGGGCATCAACGTCTATGACATTCTGCGTCGTCAGAAATTGGTTCTGACCAAGGCGGCGCTCGATGCGTTGGAGGCGCGCTTCAAATGAAGAACATCGACCCGCGCCATTACGACGTGATCGTCGCCCCTGTCGTGACCGAAAAGGCGACCGTCGCCTCCGAGCACAACAAGGTCGTGTTCAAAGTCGCGCGCAATTCGACCAAGCCGCAGATCAAGGAAGCCGTCGAGAAGCTGTTCGACGTCAAGGTGAAGAGCGTGAACACGCTGGTACGCAAGGGCAAGACGAAAGTCTTCCGCGGCCAGTTCGGTTCGCAGTCGGACGTCAAGCGTGCGATCGTGACCCTTGAAGAAGGCCACCGCATCGACGTGACCACCGGGCTATAAGGCGTACACACGATGGCACTGAAAAAATTCAATCCTACGACGCCGGGCCAGCGCCAGCTGGTCATGGTCGATCGTTCGGCGCTCTACAAGGGCAAGCCCGTCAAGTCGTTGACCGAGGGCAAGAACCAAGCTGGCGGCCGCAACAACACGGGCCGCACGGTCGTGCGCTTTCGTGGCGGCGGTCACAAGCAGTCGTATCGCACAGTCGATTTTAAGCGCACCAAGGTCGACATGGTCGCCAAGGTCGAGCGGCTGGAATACGATCCGAACCGCACCGCGTTTATCGCGCTGTTGAAGTACGCCGACGGCACGCTGGCCTACATCCTGGCGCCGCAGCGTCTCGCAGTCGGTGACAGCGTGATCGCCGGCAACTATGTCGACGTGAAGCCGGGCAACGTCATGCCGCTTGGCAACATGCCGATCGGCACGATCATTCACAACGTCGAGCTGAAAATCGGCAAGGGCGGTCAGATCGCTCGTTCCGCCGGCACCTATGCTCAGCTCGTCGGTCGCGACCACGACTACGTCATCGTTCGTTTGAATTCGGGCGAACAGCGTCTGGTTCACGGTCGCTGCACCGCCACCATCGGCGCGGTGTCGAACCCGGACCACATGAACACCTCGATCGGCAAAGCCGGTCGCGCGCGCTGGATGGGTCGTCGCCCGCATAACCGCGGTGTCTCGATGAACCCGATCGACCATCCGCACGGCGGCGGCGAAGGCCGCACCTCGGGCGGCCGGCATCCGGTCACGCCATGGGGCAAGCCGACCAAGGGCAAGAAGACGCGCTCGAATAAATCGACCACCAAGTTCATTCTCATCAGCCGCCACAAGCGGAAGAAGAAGTAAGGATCGCCGGACATGGTTCGCTCAGTCTGGAAAGGCCCGTTTGTCGAAGGCTCCCTGCTCAAGAAGGCAGAAACCTCGCGCTCGTCCGGCCGTCACGACGTCATCAAGATTTGGAGCCGTCGCTCAACCATTCTGCCGCAGTTCGTCGGCCTGACTTTTGGCGTCTACAACGGCCAGAAGCATGTCCCGGTCGCGGTGAACGAGGAAATGGTCGGTCACAAGTTCGGCGAGTTCTCGCCGACCCGGACCTTCCACGGCCATTCGGGCGACAAAAAAGCCAAGAAGGGTTGAGGACGAAGTCATGAGCAAGCCAAAGCGCGAACGGAGCCTCCCCGATAACGAGGCCAAGGCGATTGCCCGCATGTTGCGCGTGAGCCCGCAGAAGCTGAACCTGGTCGCGCAGATGATCCGCGGCCGCAAGGCGTCGTCGGCACTCGCGGACTTGCAGTTCTCGCGCAAGCGGATCGCGGTCGACGTCAAGAAGTGCCTGGAATCGGCGATCGCAAATGCCGAGAACAACCATGACCTCGAAGTGGACGATCTGATCGTCTCCGAGGCGCATGTTGGCAAGGGCATCGTGATGAAGCGTTTCTCGCCGCGCGGCCGTGGCCGTTCGGGCCGTATTTTGAAGCCATTCGCTCAACTGACGATCGTTGTTCGTCAGGTCGCAGCCGAAGCAAGCGCGTAACGAAAAACGCGGGAGACGACGATGGGTCAGAAAATCAATCCGATCGGGCTTCGCCTCGGCATCAACCGAACGTGGGATTCACGTTGGTATGCCGGCAAGAACGAATACGGCAAGCTGCTGCATGAAGACGTCAAGATCCGCGAGATCTTGCACAAGGAGCTGAAGCAGGCGGCCGTCGCCAAGATCATCATCGAGCGCCCGCACAAGAAGTGCCGCGTCACGATCCACTCGGCGCGTCCGGGTGTCGTGATCGGCAAAAAGGGCGCCGACATCGACAAGCTGCGCAAGAAAGTTGCCGACATCACGGCGTCCGACGTGGTCATCAACATCGTCGAAATCCGCAAGCCGGAATTGGACGCGACGTTGGTTGCCGAGTCGATCGCGCAGCAGCTCGAGCGCCGCGTTGCCTTCCGTCGTGCCATGAAGCGCGCCGTTCAGTCGGCGATGCGTCTCGGCGCAGAAGGCATTCGTATCAATTGCTCGGGTCGTCTGGGCGGCGCGGAAATCGCGCGCATGGAGTGGTATCGCGAAGGTCGCGTGCCGTTGCATACGCTGCGTGCGGACATCGACTACGGCGTCGCCACCGCATTCACGACGTTCGGCACCTGCGGCGTGAAAGTCTGGATCTTCAAGGGCGAAATCCTTGAGCACGATCCGATGGCCCAGGACAAGCGTATGGCCGAGGGCGACAATTCGCGCCCGCGCCGCGACGCCGCCTGAGCGATTTAATTTTGGAAGGTTTGAGGGCGTAAGCCATGATGCAACCAAAGAAGACCAAGTTCCGCAAGGCGCATAAGGGCCGCATCCACGGCGTTGCGACCTCGGGTGCGACCTTGGCGTTCGGCCAGTTCGGCCTGAAAGCGATGGCGCCCGAGCGGATCACCGCGCGGCAGATCGAAGCCGCACGCCGTGCGCTCACGCGTCACATGAAGCGTGCCGGCCGCGTCTGGATCCGTATTTTTCCGGACCTTCCGGTCTCGAAAAAGCCTGCGGAAGTCCGCATGGGCTCCGGCAAGGGCACGCCCGAATTGTGGGTCGCTCGCGTCAAGCCCGGCCGCATCATGTTCGAGATCGACGGCGTCACCATCCAGACGGCCAAGGAAGCTTTGACGCTTGCGGCCGCCAAGCTGCCGATCAAGACGCGCTTCGTCGCGCGCATTGCGGAGTAAGATCATGGCCGATTTGAAGACCTCAGACATTCGCGCGATGAGCCCGGACCAGATGGACGACCAGATCGTCAATCTGAAGAAGGAACGCTTCAACCTGCGTTTCCAGCGCGCCACCGGGCAGCTCGAAAACACCTCGCGGCTGCGCGAAGCCCGCCGCGATATCGCTCGCATCAAGACCATCGCCGCGCAAAAGCGCGACGCGAAGAAGTAAGGGG
Source organism: Tardiphaga sp. (assembly GCA_031359885.1). Lineage (GTDB taxonomy): Bacteria > Pseudomonadota > Alphaproteobacteria > Rhizobiales > Xanthobacteraceae > Tardiphaga. The sequence continues at coordinate 7,557 of JANMAN010000209.1, forward strand.
CGCAAGATGCCAAAACGTACACTGCAGGGCGTCGTCGTCAGCGATAAGCAGACCCAGACCATTGTGGTCCGGGTCGATCGGCGCTTTACCCATCCGATCTACAAGAAGACGATTCGCCGGTCCAAGAATTATCACGCGCACGACGAGAACAGCGAGTTCAAGCCGGGCGACATGGTGTGGATCGAGGAAAGCAAGCCGATCTCGAAGTTGAAGCACTGGACGGTCGTCCGGGGCGAACAGAAGAAAACCGCGTAAGCGCATCACAATTGCGCAAGTCGCGCATCAAATAGAGGACGAGGTGCATCAATGATTCAGATGCAGACCAACCTCGACGTGGCCGATAATTCCGGCGCACGCCGTGTCATGTGCATTAAGGTTCTTGGAGGTTCCAAGCGCCGCTATGCAACCGTCGGCGATATTATCGTCGTGTCGATCAAGGAAGCCATCCCGCGCGGGAAGGTGAAGAAGGGCGACGTCATGAAGGCGGTCGTCGTTCGCGTCCGCAAGGACATCCGCCGCGCCGACGGATCGGTGATCCGCTTCGACCGCAACGCCGCCGTGCTGATCAACAATCAGTCCGAGCCGGTCGGGACCCGTATCTTCGGGCCCGTGCCACGCGAGTTGCGTGCCAAGAACCACATGAAGATCATCTCGCTTGCGCCGGAGGTGCTGTGATGGCTGCCAAGATCCGGAAGGGTGACAAGGTCATCGTCCTCAACGGTCGCGACAAGGGTCGCACCGGCGAGGTGTTCGAGGTGCGTCCCACCGACAACAAGGCGATGGTGCGCGGCATCAATCTGGTGAAGCGTCACCAGAAGCAGACCCAGGCGCAAGAGGGCGGCATCATCTCGAAAGAGGCGCCGATCCATCTGTCGAACATTGCCATCGTCGGCAAGGACGGCAAGCCGACCCGCGTTGGGTTCAAGATTCAGGCTGACGGCACCAAGGTGCGTGTCGCCAAGCGATCGGGAGCAGAGATCGATGTCTGAGACCGCTTACACGCCGCGCCTGCGCGAGCAGTTCGACCGCGAAATTCGCGGCAAGCTGACCGAGCAGTTCGGCTATGAAAACGTCATGCAGGTGCCGCGGCTCGACAAGGTCGTGCTGAACATGGGCATCGGCGAAGCCGTGAACGACCGCAAGAAGGCCGAGACCGCAGCTGCCGATCTGGCGTTGATCGCCGGTCAGAAGCCGATCGTGACCTATTCGCGCGTCGCTATCGCGACGTTCAAGCTGCGTGAAAACCAGCCGATCGGCGCGAAGGTGACGTTGCGCAAGGCCAAGATGTACGAGTTCATCGACCGCCTGATCAACGTCGCGCTGCCGCGCGTCCGAGATTTCCGTGGCCTGAACCCCAAGAGCTTCGACGGCCGCGGCAATTACTCGCTCGGCATCAAAGAGCACATCATTTTCCCCGAAATCGATTTCGACAAGATGGGGGAAACTTGGGGCATGGATGTCACGGTCTGCACGACGGCGCCGACCGACGACGAAGCCCGCGCTTTGTTGACCGCATTCAATTTCCCGTTCCGGCAGTGATCGGCTTTTAGCCTTTCAAACGCGGATACCCAGGAGCCAAGCATGGCAAAGAAGAGTTCGATCGAGAAGAACAACCGTCGGAAGGCGATGACCAAGAACGCCGCGCCCAAGCGCGCGAAGCTCAAGGCCATCATCGCCGACAAATCGAAGCCGGTTGAGGAGCGTTTCGCTGCGACCCTGAAGCTCGCCGAGATGCCGCGCAATTCGTCGGCGGTGCGGATTCGCAACCGTTGCGAAATGACGGGACGTCCGCGTTCGGTCTATCGCAAGAACAAGCTCAGCCGTATCGCGCTGCGTGAACTGGGCTCGAAGGGCCTCGTTCCCGGCCTCGTCAAGTCAAGCTGGTAAGGAGGGTCGACCATGTCCACGCACGATCCGATCAGCGATCTCATCACCCGCATCCGCAATGCGCAGATGCGCGCCAAGTCCAAGGTCTCGACGCCGGGCTCGAAGATGCGCGCCAACGTGCTCGAAGTGCTCAAGAACGAAGGCTTCATCCGCGGCTATGCCTCGGTCGAGCATTCGTCCGGCCGCAGCGAGTTGGAAATCGAGTTGAAGTATTTCGACGGCGAGCCCGTCATCCGCGAGATCGACCGGGTGTCGAAGCCTGGTCGTCGCGTTTACGTTTCGGTGAAGAACCTGCCGCGCGTGAAGAACGGCCTCGGTATATCGGTTTTGTCGACGCCGAAGGGGATCATGGCCGACCACGACGCGCGCGACGCGAATGTGGGCGGCGAAGTCCTCTTCACGGTGTTCTGAGGAAGGATCAGTCATGTCTCGCGTTGGCAAAAAGCCTGTCGTGGTTACTTCGGGCGTCACGGCGTCCGTCGAAGGCCAGACCGTCAAGATGAAGGGGCCGAAGGGTCAGCTTCAGTTCATCGTTCACGACGACGTCGTCGTGAACTTCGCCGATGGTGCGATCAAGGTCGCGCCGAAGTTCAAGACCAACCGTGCGCAGGCGCTTTACGGCACCGCGCGCGCGCAGATCGCGAACCTGCTCGAAGGCGTCACCAAAGGCTTCGACAAGAAGCTTGAAATCACCGGCGTCGGCTATCGCGCCGCGTTGCAGGGCAAGAACTTGCAGCTCGCGCTCGGCTACAGCCATGACGTCGTCTATGCGATCCCGGACGGCATCACGATTACGGTGCCGAAGCCGACCGAGATCAACATCTCGGGCAATGATTCGCAGCGCGTCGGACAGGTAGCCGCGGAAATCCGCAGCTATCGGCCGCCGGAGCCCTATAAGGGCAAGGGCGTGCGTTATTCCGACGAGTTTATCTTCCGCAAGGAAGGCAAGAAGAAGTAACGGAGCCGGTCATGTCGAATCTCAAGATTACGAATGCCCGGCGCAAGCAGCGTGTGCGGCTCTCGCTGCGCCGCACGGCCAACGGTCGTCCGCGCCTGTCGATCTTCCGCTCGTCGAAGCACATCTATGCGCAGGTGATCGACGATCTGAAGGGCGAAACGCTGGCCTCGGCCTCGTCGCTGGAAAAGACCATGCGCGATACCGGCAACACCGGCGCCAATGTCGATGCGGCGAAGGCGGTCGGCAAGCTGCTGGCAGAGCGCGCGGTGAAGAACGGCGTCAAGGAAGTCGTGTTCGATCGCGGCGGCTATCTCTATCACGGCCGCGTCAAGGCGCTGGCCGATGCGGCCCGCGAAAGCGGCCTTAGCTTTTAAAGTTGGATTGGAAAACCTATGGCAGGTGAACGCGAGCGCGGTGGTGGCCACCGGGGTGGCCGTGAAGAGCGCGACAGCGAGTTCGTCGACAAGCTCGTCCACATCAATCGTGTGGCGAAGGTCGTCAAGGGCGGCAAGCGCTTCGGTTTCGCAGCGCTGGTCGTGATCGGCGATCAGAAGGGCCGCGTCGGCTTCGGACACGGCAAGGCACGCGAAGTGCCGGAAGCGATCCGCAAGGCGACCGAGTCCGCGAAGCGCAACCTGACGCGCGTCGCGCTGCGCGAAGGCCGCACGTTGCATCACGACATTGCCGGCCGTCATGGCGCGGGCAGGGTGTATCTCCGCGCGGCTCCGGCCGGCACCGGCATCATCGCCGGCGGCCCGATGCGTGCGGTGTTCGAAACGCTCGGCATCCAGGACGTCGTTGCGAAGTCGATCGGTTCGTCGAACCCCTACAACATGGTTCGCGCCACGTTCGACGCGCTGAAGCATCAGGATTCGCCGCGTTCGGTCGCCGCGCGCCGGAACATCAAGGTGTCGGTTCTGCAGGGTCGCCGCGTCGGCGGCGATGCGGAAGTGGTCGCCGAGTAATTTTCGCGCGATGCAGCAGGGCGTCGCGCGGTCGGATAAGGTCGCGCAAAGACATTGCGCTTCGGGAGTTTAAGACGATGGCAAGTGCCACCAAGACAAGTGCCGCAAAGACGATCAAGATCGAGCAGATCGGGAGCGCGATCCGTCGCCACCATTCGCAGCGCGCGACCTTGATCGGGCTTAAGCTCAACAAGATCGGCCGCGTCAGCGAGCTTCAGGACACGCCTGAAGTGCGCGGCATGATCACCAAGGTTCATCACCTCGTCCGCGTGGTCGAGGACAAGTAAGTCATTCGTCCGGCAGCGGACGACAGCGGCGTCCTTTGAGGCGCGGGTCGATCGAGACCCGCCTCGGGGCGACGACAGAAGAAGGAACAGGACGATGAAGCTTAGCGATCTCGCCGACAATCCCGGCTCCAGCAAGAAGCGCATGCGCGTCGGCCGTGGCATCGGCTCCGGCAAGGGCAAGACCGCGGGTCGCGGCGGCAAGGGCCAGACCGCGCGTTCGGGCGTTCGCATCAAGGGCTTCGAAGGCGGCCAGATGCCGTTGCATCGTCGTCTGCCGAAGCGTGGCTTCAACAACATCTTCCGGCTCGACTTCGCCGAGATCAATCTCGACCGTTTGCAGGACGCGATCAACTCCAAGACGCTCGATGCGTCCGGCACGATCAATGCTGAATCGCTGGTCAAGGCGCGCGTGTTGCGCCGCGCCAAGGACGGCGTCCGGCTGCTCGGTCGCGGCGAGATCACGACGAAGCTGACCGTGGAAGTTCACGGCGCGTCGAAGTCGGCGATCGAGGCGATCGAAAAGGCCGGCGGCAGCGTGAAGATTCTCGCGCCCGCCAAGAAGACCAAGGACGACGGCAAGGCCGCCTGACAATTACGTTATCGCCCGCGCAAGTGGGCGGTCCGACTGGCATCGCGACGAACAGCCGCTAGACTTAATCGCAGCCGAGCACCAAATCATGTCAGGCGTTCGCTGGCAGGTCCGACGTCGGACAGCCGGTGAGGGGGGCGCGGGAGAAAGACAAATATGGTCTCAGCAGCAGAACAACTTGCCGCCAACCTCAACTTCTCCGCGCTCGGCAAAGCCGACGAACTGAAGAAGCGCATCTGGTTCACGCTGGGTGCGCTGCTTGTTTATCGGCTCGGCACCTATATCCCGCTGCCTGGCATCGACCCCGCGATCTGGGAACAGGTATTCAAGTCGCAGGCCGGCGGC
>JANMAN010000250.1:0-3753 GCA_031359885.1 Tardiphaga sp.
AGCGCCGCCACCCCGGCAACGATGGCGGCGTCCGCGACGTTGAACACGTACCAATTCCAGGTCTTGCCGCCGAATTCGGCGTGCAGGAGCACGAAATCGACCACCGCCCCGTAGGCGAAGCGGTCGATCGCGTTTCCGATCGCGCCGCCGATGATCAGCCCCAGCGCCAGCGTCGCGAGCCGGTTGTGCGCCTTAACCATCCAGACGCTCAACACCATGACTGCGACGATCTTAAAGGCGACCAGCAGGATTTGGCCGGTCGGCCCGGCATCGGAAAACCAGCCGTAGCTAATGCCGGTATTCCACGCGAGCACGAGGTCGAAGAACGACGTCACTTGCGTCACGCCGCGGCGACCGATCTCGAACACGTAAAGCAGCCACAGCTTCGTCGCCTGATCGAGCGCGAGCGAAACGATGGCGGCGGCGATGCCGATCCGCAGGCGAGAGGAGATCATGGCGCCGAAGGGCTCACACAGCCACCCCCAGCGCCTTCCACTCCCGCAGCGCCTGCGCGTCGCGTGGGGTGACGTCGGGATAGTCCTTGTCCTCACCCACGGTCGGGAGAATTTTCCACGACCGCGCGCATTTGGTCCCGACCGCCTTCTCGACCACGACGGCAACGCCGGGCACGTCCGGCAGCGCGAACGCGCTGGCCGGTGCCGTCTCGTTCGTCACCATCGCATTCGAGGTGATGCAGATTTCGGCAAGGTCGACATCGAACAGCGCTGCGAACAGATTCTTGTCGGCGACATAAACAAGCGGCGACGCCTCCAGCGACGAGCCGATCTCCTTGGCGGCGCGCGCCACTTCGAGCGCGCCGGTGACCACGCGGCGCACGGCGCGTAGCGTCTCCCACCGCGTGGCCAACGCGTCGTCGCGATACTGGCCAAGCTCCGTCGGGAACGTCTTGAGATGCACCGACGCCGCGCCATCCGGCCGAAGCATCAGCCACGCCTCTTCTGCCGTGAACGACAGCACCGGTGCCAGCCACTTCAGGATAGCATCGCACAGCGTGTCGATGACGGTCAGCGCGGCCTTGCGCGCGACCGATGACGGCGCGTCGCAATACAGCGTGTCTTTGCGAATGTCGAAATAGAACGCCGACAACTCCGTATTCATGAACGCCGCGAGCGACGACACGACCGTTTTATAATCGAATGTCTCATAAGCTTTGCGAACGATCGCATCCTGCGCCGCAAGCTGATGCAACATCAGCCGTTCCAGCTCCGGCATGTCCGCGACGGCGACAGCATCGGTACGGTTGAAATGATGCAGCGTGCCGAGCATCCAGCGGATCGAATTGCGCAGCTTGCGATAGGTCTCGATTGTGTTCTTCAAAATTTCCGGACCGATGCGCTGATCGTCGGAATAATCCGTCGCGCACACCCACAGCCGCAAGATATCCGCGCCGGACTGCGCGATGATCTTCTGCGGCTCGACCGTGTTGCCGACCGACTTCGACATTTTGCGGCCGTTCTCGTCGAGCGTGAAGCCATGCGTCAGCACGACGTCGTAGGGCGCACGGCCGCGCGTGCCGCAGCTCTCCAACAGCGACGAATGAAACCAGCCGCGATGCTGGTCCGAGCCTTCGAGATACATCACGGTATCTTGGCCGCCATCGACCTTGCGTTTGATGCCTTTGAGCCCCGGAAAATGCACGGGGTCTTCTAAAACGAACGCATGCGTCGAGCCTGAATCGAACCAGACGTCGCAGATGTCGTCGACCTTCCGCCACGCTTCATTGGCATGCGAGCCCAGGAAACGCTCGCGCGCGCCCTCGGCATACCAGGCGTCCGCACCCTCCGCTTCGAAGGCGTCGGCGATGCGCTTGTTCACCGCCTCGTCGCGCAGGATTTCAGCCGCGCCGTCGCCGGTCTCGCGCGTGAACACGGCGATCGGCACGCCCCACGCGCGCTGCCGCGAGACCACCCAGTCGGGTCGCCCCGCGATCATCCCGGTAATGCGGTTCTGCCCCGACGGCGGCACCCATTGCGTGACCGCGATGGCAGCGAGTGCGCGGGCGCGAAGCGTATCGCCCGACGCGGACGTGCCGTCGTCGAGGATGTTCTTGTCCATCGCGATGAACCATTGCGGCGTGTTGCGATAGATCACCGGCTTCTTCGAACGCCAGGAGTGCGGATATTGATGCTTGAGCCGCGAGCGCGCGAGCAGCATACCGGCGTCGATCAGAGCTTTGATGACGGCCTCGTTGGCATCACCCTTCTCGCCCTTGTCGGTGATGACGCGTTTGCCCTCGAACCCCGGCGCCTGCGCGGTCAAGGCGCCGTTTTCATCGACGGTGTAGGGAATCGTCGTCGCGATGCCCCGCTCGCTGAGCGCACGACCATTCGCCGTCCAAATATCGAAATCCTCGCGGCCATGGCCCGGCGCGGTGTGGACGAATCCGGTACCGGTGTCGTCGGTGACGTGATCGCCGTCGAGCAGAGGCACGATGAAATCATAACCGCCCGAGAAGCCTGCCAACGGGTGTTTGCATTCGAGCGCATCCAGCACATCGGACGACAGATCGCTGCTGCGCTCATAGGCGGTCACGCGCGCCTGTTTGAACACGCTCTCGGCCAGCGAGTCGGCAAGGATCAGGATATCGCCGGCCTTCGCCCAATTGTCGGCTGCGGCATCCGTGACGGTATAGAGCCCGTAGGAAATCTTCGACGAGAATGAGATCGCGCGATTGCCCGGCAGCGTCCAAGGCGTCGTCGTCCAGATCACGATTGACGCATTGGCGAGCCGGCCAAATTTCGCGACCACCGGAAACTTCACCCACACCGTGTCGCTCGTGTAATCCTCGTATTCGACCTCGGCCTCGGCGAGCGCGGTCTTCTCGACCACGCTCCACATTACCGGCTTCGACCCACGATACAGCGTGCCGTTGGCGGCGAACTTCATCAGCTCACGCGCGATCTGGGCCTCGGCCGGATAGCTCATCGTCGCGTAAGGATGATCCCAATCGCCGACGATGCCGAGCCGCTTGAATTCGGCGCGCTGCACGTCGAGCCACTTGCCCGCATAGGCGCGGCATTCCTTGCGGAATGCGATCATCGCGGTGCTGTCGCGGAAATCCGGTTTCGGCTTGCCCTTGGAGCGGTAGTTCTCTTCCTCGATCTTCCACTCGATCGGCAGGCCGTGACAATCCCAGCCCGGCACGTAGTTGGAATCGAAGCCCAACATCTGCTGACTCTTCGTCACAACGTCTTTGAGAATTTTATTCAGTGCATGCCCGATATGGATGTTGCCGTTGGCATAGGGCGGGCCGTCATGCAGCACGAATTTCGGCTTGCCGGCGGCCGACGTCCGCAACTGCTTGTAGAGGTCGATCTCGGCCCAGCGCTTCAGGATATCCGGCTCGCGCTGCGGCAGGCCCGCGCGCATCGGAAACTCCGTCTGCGGCAGATACAGCGTCGCGGCATAGTCGTTGCCATCGGGCTTGGCGGATTTCTTCGGCCTGTCGGCGGTGATGTCGGTCATTTTATCGGTCATGGCGGGGTGAATAGCGTGTTTCGGTCGATTTGAGAAATGACATGGTAAGGCGGGCTACAAACTCGTCGTCATCCTGAGGGCGGCCCCTTAGAGCAAAGCGCGATCGGGCTCGCACCTCAGGATGACGCCCCCGCACTTCTGGATTGCCTTGCCTGCAAAGCGTACTAGATTATCGGAAAGGAGATGGCTGATGAGCAACAACGCCCCGTCCCAGCGCCATGAAGAGATGAAAGACCTCCGTCGCCGAGGTGAAGT
>JANMAN010000311.1:0-6707 GCA_031359885.1 Tardiphaga sp.
CCGACAAGCCGTACACGACCGTCAAGGAATACATCGACGCGGTGAAGGCCGCGCCCTCCGGATCGATCAAGATGGGCGGCACCGGCTCCAAGCAGGAAGACCAGATCATCACGGTCGCAATGGAAAAAGCCATCGGCGCGAAGTTCACCTACATTCCCTACAAGGGCGGCGGCGAAGTCGCAGTGCAGCTCGTCGGCAACCACGTCGAGTCGACGGTCAACAATCCGATCGAGGCCGTGGCGCAGTGGCGCGGCGGCAAGCTGCGCCCGCTGTGCGTGTTCGATAGCAAGCCGATGAATTACAGCGACATCGTCGCGGACGGCAAGGCGTGGAAAGACATCCCGACCTGCAAGTCGCAAGGGCTCGATACGGAATACGTCATGCTGCGCGGCATCTTTATGTCGCCGCGCGCCACCAAGGACCAGGTCGACTACTACGTCGAACTGTTCAAGAAGGTTCGCGCCACGCCGGAATGGGAAGAGTTCATGAAAAGCGGCGCGTTCAACACGACCTTCATGACCGGACCAGACTATTCGAAATGGGTCGAAGCCGAAGAGAAGCGGCACGAAACGCTGATGAAGGACGCCGACTTCCTGTTCAAAGCGAACTGACGCGTAACGCAGGGTCGAGACAGAAACCTCATGTCGCAAAACACCAACAACGCCGGCCCATCGCATAAGACGGTGGAGGCCAGCGTCACGCTGCTGATCGCGCTGTTCGGCGCGATCGTGATTTATGGCAGCATCAAAGCCGGCATCGGTTGGGGCGCGGAAGGCCCGCGCGCGGGGTTCTTCCCGTTTTACGTCGGGCTGTTCATCGTGATCGCGAGCGCGATCAATCTGTGGAACGGATTGCGCGAGCCCGACGCGCCGCTGTTCGCGGAATGGGGTCAGTTGCGGCAGGTGTTCAGCGTCGTCATCCCGACCGCGATCTATGTCGGTGTGATCCCCTTCGTCGGGCTTTACGTCGCATCGTTCGTTTTCATCGGCTGGTTCATGCGCTGGCTCGGCAAATATCGCTGGGTCACGGTCCTTGCCGTCGCGATCGGCATGCCGGTCGTGACCTACATTATATTTGAGCGTTGGTTTCTGGTGCCTCTGCCGAAAGGCCCGCTCGAAGAGTGGTTGGGATTGTAAATTTTTTAGAATCGCGTCGGGAATTTCGCATCATGGAAGAGCTTGCCAATCTGTTTCAGGGCTTCGCGGTCGCCCTGCAACCCTTCAACATCATGGTGATGATCGTCGGCATTCTGCTCGGCGTCATCATCGGCGTGTTGCCGGGTCTCGGCGGCGCGAACGGCGTGGCGATCCTGCTGCCGCTGACCTTCAGCATGCCGCCGACGTCCGCGATCATCATGCTGTCCTGCATCTATTGGGGGGCGCTGTTCGGCGGTGCGATCACGTCGATCTTGTTTAATATCCCCGGCGAGCCGTGGTCGGTCGCGACCACCTTCGACGGCTACCCGATGGCGCAGCAGGGCAAGGCCGGCGAAGCGCTCACGGCCGCGTTCACCTCGTCCTTTGTCGGCGCTTTGTTCGCCGTCATCATGATCACGCTGGTCGCGCCGTTGGTCGCGAGCTTCGCGCTGCGCTTCGGCCCAGCGGAAAAATTCGCGGTCTATTTTCTGGCTTTTTGCAGTTTCGTCGGCCTCAGTAAGGAGCCACCTTTCAAGACCATCGCGGCGATGATGATCGGCTTCGCGCTGGCCGCCGTCGGCCTCGATTCCGTCACCGGACAATTGCGCCTGACGTTCGGCCTCACGCCGCTGCTGAACGGCTTCGACTTCCTCATCGCCGTCATCGGCCTGTTCGGTATCGGCGAAATTCTGTTGACGATGGAGGACGGGCTGTCCTTCCGCGGCGGCAAGGCCAAGATCAACGCCAAGGTCGTCTGGGAAACCTGGAAGGGCCTGCCGAAATATTGGATGACGAGCCTGCGCTCCTGCATCATCGGCTGCTGGATGGGCGTGACGCCCGCCGGGGCGACGCCGGCTTCGTTCATGAGCTACGGCATCGCCAAGCGCGTTTCCAAGCAGGGCCATAATTTCGGCAAGGGCGAGATCGAGGGCGTGATCGCGCCGGAGACCGCGGCCCACGCCGCCGGCACCGCCGCACTGCTGCCGATGCTGTCGCTCGGCGTGCCGGGTTCGCCGACCGCTGCCGTGTTGCTCGGCGGCCTGTTGATCTGGGGCTTGCAGCCCGGCCCGATGTTGTTCGTCGAGCAGAAGGAATTCGTCTGGGGCCTGATCGCCTCGATGTATCTCGGCAACCTCGTCGGCCTCATCATCGTGTTGACTTGCGTGCCGTTGTTCGCCGCCATTTTGCGCGTGCCGTTCAGCATCATCGCACCGCTCATCTTGGTGCTGTGCGCGATCGGCGCTTACTCCGTGCACAACAGCACCTTCGACGTGATGCTGATGCTCGTGTTCGGCGTCGTCGGCTATGCCTTCAAGAAGTGCAACTATCCGCTCGCCCCGCTGGTGCTCGCCATCGTGCTCGGCGACAAGGCGGAGGAAGCCTTCCGGCAATCGCTGCTCGGATCGCAGGGTTCGCTCGGCATCTTCTTCTCGAACCCGCTGGTCGGCACGATCATGGTGCTCGGCCTGATCGCGCTGTTCTGGTCGGTCATCCAGGGCGGCTATGGACGCCTCCGCGCGGCCACCGCATAAGCTTCACGCATCGACTTCAAAACTCAACGTTCGGAACACTGTTATGAAAATCTGTATCTACGGCGCCGGCGCGATCGGCGGCTATCTCGGCGTTCAATTTGCGCAAGCAGGCATCGATGTCAGCCTCGTCGCGCGCGGCGCGCATCTTGCCGCGATGAAACAGAACGGGCTGAAGCTTTTGACTGCCGAGGGCGAGCGCGTCGTACATCCGCGCTGCACGGACAACCCATCTGAATTAGGCGTGCAGGATTTCATCATCATCACGCTGAAGGCGCATTCGATCACCGGCGTGCTCGATCAGATGAAGCCCCTGCTCGGCCCGAACACGCGCATCGTCACGGCCGTCAACGGCGTGCCCTATTGGTATTTCTACAAGCACGGCGGCGCGCTGGAAGGCTCGATGCTGGAGAGCGTCGATCCCGGCGGCAAGCAGTGGAAAGAACTCGGGCCCGAGCGCGCGATCGGCTGCATCGTCTATCCCGCGACGGAGATCGAAGCGCCCGGCGTCATCCGTCACGTCTACGGCGACAAGTTTCCGATCGGAGAGCCCTCCGGCGAGATCACCGACGACGTGACGCGCTTGTCTGCCGCGTTCGAGCAGGCCGGCTTAAAAGCGCCGGCGCTCGATCGCATCCGTGACGAGATCTGGCTGAAGCTGTGGGGCAATGTCTGCTTCAATCCGATCAGCGCGCTCACCGGTGCTACGCTCGACGTGATCTGCACCGATCCGGCGACGCGCGCGCTGTCGAAGGCGATGATGCTCGAAGCGCAGGCGATCGCCGAGCATTTCGGCGTCAAGTTCCGCGTCGATGTCGAACGCCGCATCGAAGGCGCGCGCAAGGTCGGCGCGCACAAAACATCGATGTTGCAGGACCTCGAACGCGGCCGGCCGATGGAGATCGATCCGCTGGTCACGGTGGTGCAGGAAATGGGCAAGCTCACGAGCATCCCGACACCCGCCATCGACAGCGTGCTCGCGCTCGTGATCCAGCGCGCAAAGGTCGCGGGATTGTATTGAGAGACGCCGTCATTCCGGGGCGAGGACGGCGATAGCCGGACGCGAACCCGGAATCTGGTTATGTTCATCTCAATAAGATTCCGGGTTCGCTCGCATGAAGAATGCTCGCGGCCGGAATGACAAACTTTAGTTTTCAGGAAACACAGCCATGACCCATTGGATTCGCTTCAAGCAGGACACCGCCATCGGCTTCGGCACGCTCGCGAATGACGTCATCGCCGTGCACGACGGCGACATGTTCGGCACGTCGAAAGCCAACGGAAAAACGATCGCGCTATCGGATGTGCAGGTGCTCGCGCCGTGCTCGCCGGGCAAGATCATCGGCCTGTGGAATCAATTTCATGCGCTCGCGGCCAAGCTTGGCAATCCACCGCCGAAGGAGCCGCTGTACTTTCTGAAAGCCACATCGAGCGTGACCGATCCGGGCGCGATCGTGAAACGTCCGGCGTCCTATGACGGTAAGACCGTCTATGAGGGCGAACTCGGGATCGTTATCGGCAAGCGCGCGACCGGCATTTCGCCGGCCGAGGCCGCGTCGCATATTTTCGGCTATACGTGCATCAACGACATCACCGCTGCCGACATCCTCACCCGCGATCCGACGTTTCCGCAATGGGCGCGCGCCAAAAGCTTCGACGGCTTCGGGCCGTTCGGTCCGGTCATCGCAACGGACATCGATCCGGCGGCGTTGTCGATCCGCACGATTTTGAACGGCGCGGAGCGGCAGAATTATCCGGTCTCGGACATGATCTTTCAACCGCATGACCTCGTGTCGAAACTCTCGCGCGACATGACGCTGGAGCCCGGCGATCTCATCCTCTGCGGCACGTCCATCGGCGTCGGCGTGATGAAGGAGCCGGTCAACAAGGTCACCATCGCGATCGACGGCATCGGTGAATTGCACAACGAGTTTCATCATTGAGACTGTGTCCACCCGGCGGCCTTATGCCCCGATCATCCCCGCGAAAGCGGGGATCCAGATCGGTCCGACGACTGGATTCCCGCTTGCGCGGGAATGAACGGATTGGCGCCGCTCGACACGATGTCCTCGCTCCGGATGGACATTCCATCCTCGGGACGGCATCCTCTCGCCTGACAAGAAACGAGAGCGCAACGAGAACTCAAAACACGCGCGCCTGAGACCATCGAGGACATGCCATGATCAAAACGCGATTCACCGAACTCGTCGGCATCGAACATCCGATCGTGCAAGGCGGCATGCAGTGGGTCGGGCGCGCCGAACTGGTCGCGGCCGTTGCGAACGCCGGCGCGCTCGGGCTCATCACCGCGTTGACGCAGCCGACGCCGGAAGACCTCACGAAAGAGATCGCTCGCTGCCGCGACCTCACGGACAAACCGTTCGGCGTCAACCTCACCATTCTGCCGTCGATCAAACCGCCGCCCTATGCCGAATATCGTCAGGCCATCATCGAGGCCGGCATCAAGATCGTCGAGACCGCGGGCAACAAGCCGCAGGAGCACGTTACCGAGTTCAAGAAGCACGGCGTCATCATCGTGCACAAATGCACGAGCGTGCGTCACGCACTGTCGGCCGAACGCATGGGCGTCGATGCGATCTCGATCGACGGCTTCGAATGCGCCGGCCATCCCGGCGAGGACGACACGCCGGGCCTGATCCTGATCCCCGCCGCTGCCGACAAGGTGAAAATCCCGATGATTGCCTCGGGCGGTTTCGGCGATGGCCGCGTCCTCGTCGCAGCGCTCGCGCTCGGTGCCGAGGGCATCAACATGGGCACGCGCTTCATGTGCACCAAAGAAAGCCCGATCCATCAGCTCGTGAAGGAACGCATCGTCGCCAATGACGAACGCGAGACCGATCTGATTTTCCGCACCATGCGCAACACGTCGCGCGTCGCGCGCAATGCGGTCAGCCGGCAGGTCGTGGCGATGGAGAAGGAAGGCGCGACCTTCGAGCAGGTCCGCGAGCTGGTGGCCGGCGCGCGCGGCAAGCTGGTCTATTCGACCGGCGATGCGGAAGACGGCATTTGGTCGGCCGGTCAAGTTCAAGGCTTGATCCACGACATTCCGAGCTGCCAAGAGCTCGTGTCGCGGATCATGCACGACGCCGAGGAGATCATCCGCGCACGGCTCGAGGGCATGATGGGCCAGCACCGTCAGGCGGCGGAGTAAAGACGTCACTGCACGCAACAAAATGCACGTCCCCAACTCATGCTGCTCCGCAGAACCGGGACCTTACCGGAGACTGCATTCGTAACGGTCCCGGGTCTGCATCACAGCACTGCGCTTCGCTGGTGCTGCGATGCGCCCGGGACACAGACCTCACATCCTGATTTATTTGAGAGACACTTCCATGAAAGCCTACGTCTATGGCGCCAACGGCGCTGCGATCACCGACGTTCCGGAGCCCTCGCCGACGGGCACGCAAGTCAAAGTCCGCGTGAAAGCCTGCGGCCTCAACCGCGCTGATTTGGGCATGACGAAGGGCCATGTCCACGGCAGCGCCGGCGGCGCGGGCACTGTGCTCGGCATGGAATGGGCCGGCGACGTGGTCGCACTCGGCCCGGATGCGCAAGGCGTTGCGATCGGCGATCGCGTCATGGGATCGGGCGGAGCGGCCTTCGCGGAGTTCGCGCTCACTGATCACGGCCGGCTATTCAAAATGCCGGCGGCGATGGATTACGAGACCGCCTGCACCCTGCCCGTCGCCATCACGACGATGCACAACGCGCTGGTCACGAATGGCGGCTTGCAAGCCGGGCAATCGGTGTTGGTCCAGGGGGCCAGCTCCGGCGTCGGCCTGATGGCCCTGCAGATCGCCAAGCTCAAAGGCGCGAAACTGGTGGTCGGATCGTCTACCGACGCGATGCGACGCGGCCGGCTCAAGGAATTCGGCGCGGACCTCGCGATCGATTCCAGCGATGCGCAATGGGTCGATGAGGTACTGAAAGCGACTGACGGACACGGCGTCGATCTCATCATCGATCAGGTTTCGGGCAACACCGCCAACCAGAACTTGGCCGCGACCAGAGTGCTCGGCCG
>JANMAN010000331.1:0-5654 GCA_031359885.1 Tardiphaga sp.
GGAGGCGGCGTCCTTCTTCAAGATCGCGTCGGGCGAGATCAGCGTCTTCCACGACGAACTCGAACTGCCGTCTGCGAAGCTGCGGGTGAAGATCGGCGGCGGCATCGCGGGCCATAACGGGCTGCGGTCGATTTCGGCGCATTTCGGCAACGATTATCGCCGCGTGCGGCTCGGCATCGGCCATCCCGGCATCAAGGACTTGGTCCATAGCCATGTGCTGAGCGACTTCGCGAAAGCCGATCGGCCATGGGTCGAGGCGATCTGCGACGCCGTTGCCGATCACGCCGGGCAAATTGCGATCGACCGCGATTCGACATTCGCCAACCGGGTGCATCTTCAGATGCAGGCCAAGGGGTTTGGCACAAAAGACGACGGCGCGCCGGCGTAAGAGACAGAGGACGACATGGGATTCAAATGCGGGATCGTCGGGCTGCCGAATGTCGGCAAATCGACGCTGTTCAATGCGCTGACCGAGACCGCTGCCGCGCAGGCGGCGAATTATCCGTTCTGCACGATCGAGCCGAATGTCGGCGAGGTCGCGGTGCCCGATCCGCGCCTCGACAAGCTCGCCGCGATCGGCAAGTCGGCGCAGATTATTCCGACGCGGCTGACGTTCGTCGACATCGCCGGGCTCGTGCGCGGCGCGTCGAAGGGCGAAGGGCTCGGCAATCAGTTTCTCGCAACGATCCGCGAAGTCGATGCGGTCGCGCATGTCGTGCGTTGCTTCGTCGACGACGACATCACGCATGTCGAAGGCAAGATCGCGCCGCTGGCCGACATCGAGACTATCGAGACCGAGCTGATGCTGGCCGATCTCGACAGCTTGGAAAAGCGCGTCGACAACCTCACCAAAAAAGCCAAGGGCAACGACAAGGACGCGAAGGAGCAGCTCGATCTCGTGCAGCGCGCGTTGGTGCTGCTGCGCGAAGGCAAGCCGGCGCGTTTCTTGGAGCGCAAACCTGACGAGGAACGTGCCTTCCATATGCTCGGCCTGCTGACGTCGAAGCCGGTTTTGTACGTTTGCAACGTCGAGGAAGGCAGCGCCGGCGGCGGCAATGATTTCTCGAAGCAGGTTGCCGCGCACGCCGCGAAAGAGGGTGCGGTCGCCGTCGCTATTTCAGCCAAAATCGAATCCGAAATCGCGACGCTGTCGCGCGAGGAGCGCGTCGAATTTCTCGACACGCTCGGCCTGGAAGAAGCCGGCCTCGATCGCCTGATCCGCGCCGGCTATCAACTGCTCGATCTCATCACCTATTTCACGGTGGGACCGAAGGAAGCGCGCGCCTGGACCATCAATCGCGGCACCAAAGCGCCGCAAGCGGCTGCCGTTATTCATACGGATTTCGAAAAGGGATTCATCCGCGCCGAGACGATCGCTTATGCGGACTACGCCGCGCTCAATGGCGAAGCCGGCGCACGCGACGGCGGCAAGTTGCGGCTCGAAGGCAAGGAATATGTCGTCGCCGACGGCGACGTGATGCATTTCAGATTTAATACGTGATTACTGTCATCACCGGGCGAGCGCGCCTTCTTTGCGCGATGACCCGGTGATCCATCATCTTCGTAAACAGTTGATGGATACGCGGGTCAAGCCCGCGTATGACGGCGGTACTTGGTGAGGTGCACTGTAGTCCCCCAAATGGTTTACTTCCGTTCGCCTTGATCCCGGATCGCACCGAGGTGCTCGTTGATCCGAAACACGATCAGCACGAATTCCGCAGCGATGCGTGTGAAGACGATGCCGACGATCGTTCCGGCAAGACTGGTGAGCAGCACGATGAAGCCGCCAAACGGACTGATCGCCATCGCCGCCAGACCCGAAAAAACCCCCGAAATTCCGAAGAGAATCGTCAACGCGATCGCGAGCCAATAAAAAGTCTTGATGATCGTGGGCGTAATGAAACGATCCCACTGAAACAGGTCGCGAAACTCAAACATCGAGGCTCTCTTCGCTGGTGACGGTGGCGCAGCCTCCACCTTTGGATCGCGAATCAACACTCCGGCTGGCAACGCAGCGACGCCATGCAGGCGCGCGGGGTTGAGATTGCCGCAAAGTGCGGCCACAATCAGGCTCCTTTTCAAATTAGCAGTATGGCCTTGAAAACTGACACCCTGACATTCGAAGATTTTCCGCCGGGCCATTTCGGGACCTTCGGACCGCGCCACATCACGCGCGACGAAATCATCGTCTTTGCGCGCGAATACGATCCGCAGCCGATGCATCTCGATGACGCCGCGGCCGATGCATCGATGCTGAAGGGTCTTTCGGGATCGGGCTGGCATCTGTGCGCGATCGTGATGCGCATGATGTTCGACGGCTTCATCGGCCGCACGCAATCGCTCGGCTCGCCAGGCGTGGATGAAATGCGTTGGCTGGCGCCGTTTCGCCCCGGCGACGATCTCATGCTCGATGTCGAAATCGCGCAGGCACGTGTCTCGAAGTCACGCCCCGCGACAGGCATCGTGACGTTCAAATGCAGCGTCCGCAACGCAGCCGGCGAGACGATCGCCGAGATGGTGTCGCCGATCATCGTCAAACGCCGTGCGGCCGAGCTGGTGGATTGAACGATGTATTATTTCGACGAACTCAACGTCGGCGATCGCAGCGAACTCGGGTCGTTCACCTTCACCGCTGAATCCATCAAGGCGTTTGCGATTCAATTCGATCCGCAGACATTTCATCTCGACGAGGAAGCGGGACGCGCGTCGTTGTTTGGGGGCCTCGCCGCATCGGGCTGGCACATCGGGTCCGTGTGCATGAAGTTGCTTGTCGCGAATCGTCAAAAGCTGGCAGCGGACGCCGCCGCACGCGGCGAGGATTTTGCGGTGTGGGGTCCGTCGCCCGGTTTTCGAGAGTTGAAGTGGATCAAGCCGGTGCTGGCCGGCGATACGATCGCGTTCGCAAGTGAAATCGAAGTGCTGCGGACGTCCGCGTCACGACCGCAATGGGGTATCGTGCAAGCCCGCAACATCGGCACCAACCAGCGCGGCGAGATCGTCTACACGTTCCAGGCCACGGCTTTCGCGCCGCGGCGCGCAGTTTAACATTTCATTAACGACATCGGCTGCAGAAACGCGCGACACGGCGGAACCGTGGCGCCGTTAAGGCGGTTTGAACTTTCAGATGTCTTGATCTGATTGCAGCAATTTTAACGACCGACTGAAATGGGGACGACTATGGCCGACCGCGCCGGACTGAAATTCGTGGGCTTCATCTTTGCCAGCGTGACATTGGCTGTGATGCTGACCACCGGCATGGTCGTTAAGGGATATGCCGACGGCGCCTATTCGTTGGATCGCGCCGAGATCGAGCACACCGCGTCCATCCGCTGAGCCATCGCTCAGTTCGTTCTATCGACTCCACGCCCACACGAACGCCGAGACGATCACCGCCAGCAAGACGACAAAGCGAAGCGCGATCGTTCCGAATGTCGGAGACGATCTGGAATCGACGCGAAGCGCTTCCTCGTTTGCGATCATATCGGTCGGCGTGCGGTTCATCGATTAGCTCCTGAAACAAACCGCCGCGCTTCCTGACGGAAGGCGGCGGTTTCGTATGTCTGATAGGTCGGGGAATTAGTCGCGCTGAATACCGTCGGTGGCACGCTTCCACTGCGCGACGTTGTCGGCGATCAAGCGCGTCGATTTCATCGCAGCCTGGCTCAATTGCGCGTAACCGGCGATCTCGCGCTGAACGCGCTGGCCTTCGTTATGCAAAAGATCTCGCAGCGCTTCGAGTTCGGTTACGAGATTCTCGATCTCGCTCAACGACGTGCCGGCGACCCGCTGGATCAGCGAATTGACGCTATTGACGGTGGCTTCGGTCGATGTTTCGAGCGGCGCTTCTGGCACCATGCCAGGGGCAGGGCGGCGCAGATAGGCCACATCGTTGCGAACGAAGTCGCGGATTCCGGCTTCGACTTCGGAAACGGCGGCGAGGTTGCTGTCATCTTCCGGCGTGTCGGTTTTGACGATGGTGCTGGTCATCGGCTGTTCCTTGTGTCGCGGTTGTGCTGGCGCGGACGTCCCCGCACGACGAAGTCAGATGCGATAAGCGCCGTGAATTCGGCCAGATCAGGGCAGCGCGCGGCGACAGGTGCGTTTCGCCCCGTCACTGCCACCCGCAGTGTCGTTCATAAGGATTAACGCGGCGTTCACCTTGCCGACGTCGTGAGAAATGCCGCCGGGTAAAGGAACGCATTTGAAATGAAACGATTGTCAGGCGCGAAATCTCGCGATTACTATTCCCTGGAGGAAGCCTCGATGAAGAAAATTATACTGGCGCTGGTCGCTGCCGCTGGCCTTTACGCCGTTGCCCCGGCTCCCGCTTCGGCACAGACGGCTACCGGCATGTCCCGTAGCGCGATGGACGCGAACGCACAGATCGTCGTCGTACGACCGGGCGGCCGCATGCGTGGCGAGCGCCGTATGATGCGCCGCGAGATGATGCGTCGCGATATGCGTCGTATGGATCGCCGCATGGACCGTCGCATGGATCGCCGCATGGACCGTCGTATGTGATCCGCTGACGACACGCTGAAGTTTGAAAACGGCCCTGCGCAAGCGGGGCCGTTTTTTCTTGGATTTCACTTCTTGCTGTTCGGCGCCTGGCCTGCGGGCGTCTTCCCCGCTGCGAATGGCGACGGCGCTGCGCCGCCCTTCTTGATATTCTTGTCTGCCTTCGGCTTTTTCTTCTCTTTGTTACTCTTCATCTGACCCTTGGCCATGATGCTGTCTCCCGCGCGGATGAATTCGGCGCAAACCCGATGCTATCAGGAGCCGGACGGTTTGTATCCGGCGGTCTATGTTCTGCGGTTATTTAAGCTTGGGCATCGCAGGACCGGACGCCGTCAACACGCGCCGACAAATCCGCAGGCGTAAGGAAGGCGACTGTAGATCGCGATCGGCGAGGTGCCATAGTAGTTGTGATATTCGAAGTCCGTCGGCTGGCCGTAATACCCAGGCACCTTCAATGCCGCACCGACGACGTCCCGTTCGGGCCGCTGATAGATTTTGGCCGCTGCACTGCGTGGACGTGGTTCGGCGAAAATCGCGCCGATTTGCGACGGGCGCGCACCGAGATCGGCGGCGCGCGTCGGCGATGCAACGAACACGACAAGGCTCGTAGCCAGCGCAATTTGAGCACGAGAGAGCATCCCCGACGATCACGCTGTTATGGTTAAGGCGGGCTTAACATCCACCAGAATGCATCTCAGTGGTACCGTCTCTCACGTCTGTGGTAGAATGCTCGCATGACGCTCAATATCAAAAATCCCGAAGCTCATAGGCTGGCTCAGGAACTTGCCTCCTTGACCGGCGAGAGCATGGCGACTGCAGTCACGGAAGCTGTCCGTGAGCGGCTTGTGCGCTTGCGCGACACGCAGACGGTCCCGTTGGCACAGCGGCTGCTCGCCATTGGCGAGGACTGTGCATCGCATCTGAAGGAGCCGGTCCGCTCGGTCGATCATGGCGATCTGCTCTATGGGCCCGACGGATTGCCACGGTGATCGTCGATAGCTCGGCACTGATCGCGATTTTGCGGAATGAACCCGAGGCAGCGTTTTGTGCTGACGCGATAGCGACAGCTCCGATACGTTGCATCTCGGCGGCAACTTTCGTCGAAGTCGCCGCTGTGATCAACGGAAGCCGAGATC
>JANMAN010000339.1:0-2499 GCA_031359885.1 Tardiphaga sp.
TGCGCCGCAATGCCAAAAGAGCGTCAATAGCCCTGCCCTAAAGCCAGCCATTTTATAGGACGCTTCAATAAAAGGTCGAGATTTCGTCATTGCGAGCAGATCGACATCGGCGGTTTTGCCGACGTCGATCTGAGCGAAGCAATCCCGTTTTTTCGACCAGAGAGCTGGATTGCTTCGTCGCCTTCGGTTTCGAAGACGAAAACCGAAGCCTCCTCGCAATGACAAACTTCGTTGAATTCATTTTCGCCGGCCTCTGGCGGCCATTGTCTTCGACCGCACTTGCCGCCAAACTCTTCATCAAGACCATAAAAAACCATGGGAGTGACATGACCAGTCTCAAGGAGCCGGCGACGCTGGCCGATGTGGCGCGTTTGCAAGGCAAAGACCGCCGCGACATGCCTGCCTTTGTCTTCGAGGGCCGCACCACGAGTTTCGGCGATCTGGATCGCCACACCAGCCAGATCGCGAACGGCCTGATCGCGCTCGGCGTCAAACCGAACGAGCGCGTCGCTTATCTCGGCAAAAATAGCGACGTCTATTTCGAACTGATGCTCGGCGCCGCCAAAGCCAAGGTCGTGATGACGCCGGTGAACTGGCGGCTCGCCGGCCCGGAGATCGCTTTCATCGTCGAGGACTGCAAGGCCGCCGTCTTGTTCGTCGGTCCGGAATTCGTCGAACAGGTGAGAAGTCTTAAGCCGCAATTGCCGAGCGCGCGCATATTCATGACGACCGAAGGCGGTGCGCCGGACTGGCAGGATTTTGCCGTCTGGCGCGACGCCCAAAGCGACGCCGATCCGATGATCCCGCTGACGGAAAACGATGTCGCTCTCCAACTTTACACATCAGGCACGACGGGAAAGCCGAAAGGCGCGATGCTGTCGCATTCGAATTTTCTGTCTCTTGCACGCTCCGGCGGCGAGCATACGCCCGACTGGAATAGATGGGCGGATGACGACGTTCTGCTGATCGCCATGCCGGTGTTTCACATCGGCGGCTCGGGCTTCGGCCTGCTTGGCTTCTATCATGGCGCGAAGGGCGTGATCGCCCGCGAGTTCGATCCGACCAAGATTTTGGATTTCTTCGAGCAGTTCGGCATCACCAAACTTTTCATGGTGCCGGCAGCGATGCAGTTCGTCGTGCGGCAACCGCGTGCGCGCGAGGTCGATTTCTCGCGGCTCAAATTCATGATGTACGGAGCGTCTCCGATTCCTGCAGCCTTGCTGCGGGAATGCATCGCCGTTTTCAAATGCGGCTTCGTGCAGATGTACGGCATGACCGAGACGACCGGCACCATCGTCGCGCTCGAGCCGCAGGATCACATCGAAGGCCTCGAACGCATGAAGTCCGCAGGCAAGGCGCTGGCGGGCGTCGAGATTGCGATCCTCGATGCCGACGGCAAATCGTTGCCAGCCGGCGAGGTCGGCGAGATCGCGACGCGATCCGGCTCCAACATGGTCGGCTATTGGAATTTGCCGGAGGCGACGGCCAAAACGCTCGGCAAGGACAATTGGCTGCGCACCGGCGATGCCGGCTACATGGATGCCGATGGCTTCCTCTACATCCACGACCGCATCAAGGACATGATCATCTCGGGCGGCGAAAATATCTATCCCGCCGAAGTCGAGAGCGCGATCTGCGATCATCCGGATGTCGCTGAAGTCGCAGTGGTCGGTGTGCCCGACGATCAATGGGGCGAGGCGGTCAAAGCCGTCGTCGTGATGAAGCCCGGCAAGCAGGCGACGTCGACGGACATCATGCGCTTCACCCGCGAGCGCATCGCCGGTTTCAAGACGCCCAAGTCGGTGGACTTCATCGATGCGTTGCCGCGCAATGCATCCGGCAAAATCCTGCGCCGTTCGCTGCGCGATCCGTATTGGGAAGGCAAAGACCGGCAGGTGAACTAGCATCACTGCGTAAAAAACGCGCCCGAAGGCCGGGCGCGTTTTTCTTGATCCGTTTGAAAAGCGACGCTTACGGGTTTGTATATTTGAACTCGGTCATCGCCTTCAGCTCATCCTTGGTGCCGCTGATCTTCGCGTGATCCGGATACCAAGGGTTCGGTGTCGCAGCTGCCGGAGTTGCAGTCGTCGTCGTCGATGCCATGCCGCCACCGGTCCCGGCCGCGCCGGTCGTCGAACCCGTCGTATTCGCCGGACGGGCACCCATCGCACCACCGCTGCTCGCCGTGTTGCTGGTAACCGGCTCGTTCACGAACTTGATCTTCTCAAACGGAATGGCGACGTAACGCTCGCCGACTCCGAGGAAGCCACCGACGCCGATCACGGCAGCGACAATCTTGCCGTTCTTCTCGGTCAGCAGATCGTTGATCGTACCGAGGCTTTCATTGGTGTCGTTGTAGACGTTCAGCCCGACGACCTTCGACGTGCGCCAATTTCCGGTGTATGACGAATTATTCGCGGTCGACGACGAGGTTGTCGTGGTGGTCGCCGCAGGCGCGGTGGTCGTGTCGGTCGACATCGACGGCGTCTGCGCAAAGGC
>JANMAN010000353.1:0-1992 GCA_031359885.1 Tardiphaga sp.
TTCGTCGGGCGCGGCTTTCAACGCGCCGAATAAAAAATCCAGCCCTTTACGCTCGGTGCGGGGCTTCTGCGGCTTTTTCGATTCGGTTGCGGATTTGTCCGTCTGCTTAGGGGCGGTGCGCTCTTGGGCCTGCACGCCAGCGCTAAACGCCAACGAAGCCGCGACCATCGATCCGAACGCTAGAGTGCGAAATCCGATATGAGCCATTCGCAAAGTCTAGACGCGGATTTGCGTACTGCAAAGCGCAGGCGTCGTCACACAGTGGTGAGTACTAAAGACTTCACGCCGTCAGGCGTGCGCATCAACCCTGGCGAGCCTTGAAGCGGCGCTGCACCTTGTTGATGACATAGACCCGGCCCTTACGGCGGACCAGACGGTTGTTGCGATGACGACCACGCAACGATTTCAGCGAGTTACGGACCTTCATGGGACAATCCTGATGCTTGAAAGGCCGTGACGACAGCCGTAAGTCAAATTGAAGACGATCCCGCCAGCGGCTACCCGCTCGAGATGCCGGTTTCTAGGCCAATGACCGCAGCGATGTCAATCGAAGCACACATGATATAGCGACCGAACGTCAGGGTTTTTTCGCGTGTGAGGTACATCTTTCGGATCGATTCTGTTATGCACTCTCGACCCTGCACGAGGATATTCCGACCGGCATGAACACAGATCAGCCCCTCGCCTTCGAGGCTTCGACGACGATCCCGGCCGCACCGGCATCCGGTCTTGTCCGGATCGCTTTGCCGGCCGGCGTCAAACCGTTGCAGCCGGACTGGCCGAACGTCGTTTTAATCGGCTTCTATCACCTCGCCGCCGTTGCGGCTTTCATTCCGGCGTATTTCAGCTGGAGCGGCGTCATCGTCGCGATCGTCGCCGCGCGCGTGAGCGGCCTGCTGGGCATTAATATTTGCTATCACCGCCTACTCACGCATCGCGGTTTCAAATGCCCGAAATGGCTGGAGCATACGTTCGCGGTGATCGCGGTGTGCTGCGTGCAGGATACGCCGGCGCGCTGGGTCGCCGTGCATCGTCGCCATCACCAGCATGCCGACGACCAGCCCGATCCGCATTCACCGCTGGTGAACTTCTTCTGGGGCCACATCGGCTGGGTGCTGTTCAAGAACCCGGAACTGTCGCGGCTGGGGATTTACGAGCGCTATGCGAAAGACATTCTGCGCGACCGCTTCTATGTGAAGCTCGAACGCAACGCGATGCAAATCCAAATTATTCTGGCGCAATGGGTGCTGTTCTTCGTGGCCGGCTTCATCGCAGGCCTGCTGACGACGGACACTTGGGCCGATGCGGCACTGTTCGGCGGCAGCATCGCGTTGTGGGGCGTCGCCGTCCGCACCGTGTTCGTCTGGCACCAGACCTGGGCAGTGAATTCGTTCACCCATCTGTGGGGTTATCGCAATTACGACACCGACGAAGACAGCCGCAACAACTGGTTCGTCGGCTATCTCGCGCACGGCGAAGGTTGGCACAACAACCACCACGCTCATCCGCGCTCAGCCCGCCATGGCCATCGCTGGTGGGAATTCGATACAACCTATCTCACCATCAAGCTGCTCGAAAAGCTCGGCCTCGCCAGCGATATCGTGGTGCATGCGCCGCAGCCTGTCGCGACGGCACGCAAAGCTCCGCTGACGACGCGTGGCATCACCGAGCCCACCGACGCCTAAAAACGATTTGCCGAGAAAGTTTTGCGATGAGCGCTTCCGCGAAGATGAACGTCGACGACCTCGTCGCGATCGATATTCACACCCACGCCGAGGAGCCGTGCGGCTGCCATGGCGACGACGGCTATGACGATTTCCAGGCGCAGATGGCGGAGTATTTCAAATCGCCGAACAAGCATCCGCCGACCGTGCAAGAAACCGCCGCCTATTATCGTGCGAAGAACATCGCGGCGGTAATCTTCCCCGTCGATGCCGAACGCGAGACGGGTTTTCGCCGTTACAATAATTACGAGATGCTGGAGATCGCGTC
>JANMAN010000375.1:0-4919 GCA_031359885.1 Tardiphaga sp.
GGAGCGCGAACTGGCCGATCTGCACGGCAAGGAAGCGGCGCTACTGTTCACGTCGGGCTATGTGTCTAACATGGCAGCGATCTCGACGCTGGCATCGCGCATGCCGGGCTGCGTGATCCTGTCGGACGAATTGAACCACGCCTCGATGATCGAAGGCATTCGTCACAGCCGCGCCGAGACGCGCATCTTCGCGCACAACGATCCACGCGACCTCGAACGCAAATTGTCCGACCTCGATCCGCATGCGCCGAAATTCGTCGCCTTCGAATCCGTGTATTCGATGGACGGCGACATCGCGCCGATCGCCGAATTGTGCGACGTCGCCGAAGCGCATAATGCGATGACCTATCTCGACGAGGTCCACGGCGTCGGCCTCTACGGCCCGCGCGGCGGCGGCATCGCCGATCGCGAAGGCCTCAGCCATCGCCTGACCGTGATCGAAGGCACCTTGGCGAAAGCCTTCGGCGTGATCGGCGGCTACGTTGCGGCGTCCGCGACGATCTGCGATTTCATCCGCAGCTTCTCGTCGGGCTTCATCTTCACCACGTCGTTGCCGCCCGCCGTCGCGGCGGGCGCGTTGACCAGCATCCGTCATCTGAAAGCGTCGAATGCCGAGCGCGAGCGGCATCAGGACCGCGTCGCGCGGCTGCGTCGTCGTCTCGACGAAACCGGCGTGGCGCATCTCGACAATCCGAGCCATATCGTGCCGGTGATGGTGTGCGATCCGGTGCTGTGCAAGCACATCTCGGACGTGCTGATCGACCGTTACGGCATCTACGTGCAGCCGATCAATTACCCGACCGTGCCGCGCGGCACCGAGCGGCTGCGGATCACGCCCTCGCCGCATAACTCGGACGACGACATCGAGGATCTGGTGCAAGCGCTGGCCGAGATCTGGGGCGTGGTCGGACTCGCCAAAGCGGCTTAATTCTTCATTGGAATGTTGCGCAGCGATCGCTCCGAATGCGGCGCGCTCCTCTCCCCCTCCTGGCGGGGAGGGGTCGGGGGTGGGGGCTCATTCGCAAAATGTTTGCCGTCATCCTGCGAATGCAACTGCATTCGCGAGGTGCTCGCGCTCTTGCAGCAAGCCTCGACGGACGACGGCAACATGTGTTGCGCATCCTTCGAGGCTCGCTCGCCGCGCAAGCGCGCGCCGAGGCTCGCACCTCCAGATGACGCTCTCACGCTATTTCCCCCGCGTAATCCGCATCCGCCCCGACGACCGCGGCAAAAACCGCGCACCCTTTGCGCCCAGAAAATCCAGCATCGCCTGCGCCGGCGGCAGCAGCACCTTGTCGGTGCGGTGGACCACGAACCATTGACGCACCACGGGCAGACCCACCACGTCGAGCATCACCAGCCGCCGCTCGTCCAGCTCGGTCGCGACCGTATGCGCGGAGATGAACGCGATGCCGAGCCCGGCGATGACCGCCTGCTTGATGGTCTCGTTGCTGCTCATCGCCATGCCCATCTTCGGCTGAACGCCGGCCCGCACGAACAACTGCTCCATCAGGCTGCGGGTGCCGGAGCCCGGCTCGCGCGTGAGAAACGTCTCGCCGCTCAGCGCCGCGAGCGTCAGCCGCTGCTTGCGCGCCAGCCGATGCGCGGTCGGCGCGATGACGACGTGCGGATGATCGCCGATCAGATGCCGATCCATCTCGATACCCTCGGGCGGGCGGCCCATGATCGCGATGTCGAGTTCATAGCCGCGCAACGCCGCACCGATCTCCTGCCGGTTGCCCATCGTCAGCGTCACCTCGATATCCGGATACAGCTTGGAGAACCCGGCGATCATAAACGGCACGAAATATTTCGCGGTCGAGACCGCACCTATCGCGATGCGGCCGGCGGATCGTCCCGCCACCATGTCCAACGAGATATCGCACGCCGCCAGCGCCGCCTCCACGCGCTCGCCCAGCGCCAGCATCTCGCGCCCGGCATCCGTGAGCAGCATGCCGTCCGGCGTCCGTTGGATCAGCGGCAAGCCCGCGAGCGTCTGCAAAGCGCGCAATTGCAGCGTGACGGCGGGCTGCGTGAGATGCAGTCGATGCGCCGCGGCGGTGACGGATTTATGTTTGTGCACGGCCGCGAGCGCACGCAATTGGCGCAACGTCACGTCTTTGGCGAACCGGCCGGCCATCGCGATCTCCATAAGAAATACTTTGGTCCGACCAAAGATAAGAAAATTTCACTAATTCTGCAATTGTAGGTTTATTGCCGAAACGATGCCCGGAAGAGGCGTCCGAGGGAGACTTCAAATGACGGCGCGCGTGACCTTACGGTCGCATCTCGATCGATCGGCCGCGCAGTCCGAACAGGCCGCGCAGATCGCCGCCGTGATCGCGGCCATCGCATGCGCCGGAATCGAACTCGCTGCTTTGATCGCGGATGGTCCGCTGGTCGGCATCACCGGCGCAGAAGACGGCACCAATTCGGACGGCGACGCGCAGAAGGACATCGACGTCGCCGCCGACGCCATCATGATGCGCGCACTGCGGACGACGCCGGTCGCCGCCGTGCTGTCCGAAGAACAGGCGCTGCCGATCACGTTCGATGCCGCCGCGCCGTTGTGCGTGGCGATCGATCCGCTGGACGGGTCGGCCAATCTGGAAAACAACATCTCGGTCGGCACGATCTTCTCGATCCGTGCGCGCGGCAACGATGTGCTGTCGACGTTTTTCGAGCCCGGCACCGCGCAACGCGCGGCGGGCTTCGTGGTGTACGGCCCGCAGACCTCGCTGGTGCTGGCGCTCGATGGTCGCGTCGATATCTTCATCCTCGACCGCCGCACACAAGAATTCGTGCTGGTAACGGCCGGCGTGCGCATCGCGGTCGATACGCCCGAGTTTGCGATCAACGCGTCGAACCGCCGGCACTGGACCGGCGCGGTACGCGCTTACATCGACGATTGCCTCGCCGGTGCGAAAGGCAAAAGCGGCGAAGATTTCAACATGCGCTGGATCGGCTCGCTGGTCGCGGAGACCTTCCGCATCCTGATGCGTGGCGGCGTGTTTCTCTATCCCGCCGACGCGCGCGAAGGTTACCGAGAGGGCCGGTTGCGGCTGTTGTACGAAGCGCATCCGATGGCGCTCGTCATGGAATGGGCCGGCGGCGCGGCGACCACCCGCCGTCGCCGCATCCTCGACGTATCGGCGCGCACCCCGCCCCAGCGCGTGCCTCAGATCATGGGCTCAATAGACGGCGTCGGCGACATCATCGCGAACCACGAGGGCATCGAGCCGATGTTCGAAAACAGCGACTCGCCTTTGTTCGCGCGTCGCGGCCTGTTTCGCTAAGGAATTGTCGCATGTCGCGCCGCCATCCCATCATTTCGGTCACCGGTTCGTCGGGTGCGGGCACCACGTCCGTGAAGCGCACCTTCGAGCAGATCTTTCGTCGCGAGAACGTTCAGGCGTCCTACATCGAAGGCGATGCGTTTCATCGCTACAACCGCCTCGACATGCGCGCGCGGATGCAGGAGGAGCAGGAGCGCGGCAACAAGCACTTCAGCCATTTCAGCCCGGACACCAATCTGTTCGAGGAATTGGAGACGACCTTTCGCGATTACAGCGCGACGGGCACCGGGCGCACGCGCTTCTACATCCATGACGACGCGGAGGCCGCCGCGCATGGGGCCGCGCCCGGCACGTTCACCGAATGGTCGGCCTTACCGGAAAACTCGGAGCTTCTGTTTTACGAGGGGCTGCACGGCGCTGTCGTCACCGACAAGGTGAACGTCGCGCAATATGCCGACCTCAAGGTCGGCGTGGTGCCGGTTATCAACCTCGAATGGATTCAAAAGCTGCACCGCGATCGCGCCGATCGTGGCTATTCCACCGAGGCCGTCACCGACACAATCCTGCGGCGCATGCCGGATTACATCAACTACATCTGTCCGCAATTCGCCGAGACCGACATCAACTTCCAGCGCGTGCCGACGGTCGACACGTCGAATCCGTTCATCGCGCGGTGGATTCCGACGCCGGACGAATCGATGGTGGTGATCCGCTTTCGCACGCCGCGCGGCATCGATTTTCCCTATCTGCTGTCGATGATCCCTAACAGCTTCATGTCGCGCGCGAATTCGATCGTGATCCACGGCTCCAAGCTCGACCTCGCGATGCAGCTCATCCTCACGCCGATGAT
Source organism: Tardiphaga sp. (assembly GCA_031359885.1). Taxonomy (GTDB): domain Bacteria; phylum Pseudomonadota; class Alphaproteobacteria; order Rhizobiales; family Xanthobacteraceae; genus Tardiphaga. The sequence continues at coordinate 4,147 of JANMAN010000375.1, forward strand.
CATGCAGCTCATCGAGCGCAAGCGCGGGGCGACATGATCATGACCAACCGGACAGGAGCGATGCGATGGCGCGAATAAGCTTGCGGCAATTGCTGGATCACGCTGCCGAGCAGGGCTACGGCGTGCCGGCCTTCAACATCAACAATATGGAGCAGGGCCTCGCGATCATGGAGGCGGCGGCCGCCGTCGATGCGCCGGTCATCATTCAGGCGTCGCGCGGCGCGCGGAGCTACGCCAACGACATCATGCTGGCCAAGATGATCGACGCGTTGGAGGAGATGTATCCGCAGATTCCGCTGTGCATGCATCAGGACCATGGCAACGACGAAGCCACTTGCGCCACCGCGATCAAGTACGGCTTCACGTCGGTCATGATGGACGGCTCGCTGAAGGCCGACGCCAAGACCGCCGCGGACTACGACTACAATGTCGATATCACCCGCCGCGTCGCCGAGATGGCGCACTGGATCGGCGCATCGGTCGAGGGCGAACTCGGCGTGCTCGGCTCGCTCGAACATGGTGGCGGCGAACAGGAGGACGGCCACGGCGTCGAGGGCCAGGTCAGCCACGACCAGTTGCTCACCGATCCCGATCAGGCCGTCGATTTCGTCCGCGCCACGAAAGTCGATGCGCTGGCGATCGCGATGGGCACCTCGCACGGCGCGTATAAATTCTCGCGCAAGCCGGACGGCGATATCCTCGCTATGAACGTCGTCGAGGAAATCCATCGTCGTCTGCCGAACACGCATCTGGTGATGCACGGCTCGTCGTCG
>JANMAN010000414.1:0-1601 GCA_031359885.1 Tardiphaga sp.
GGGGTCACCGATCTGATCTCGCTTTCCGCCTGTGGCTCGTTTCGGGAGGATCTCCCGCCAGGGACGTTCGTTCTCGTCGACCAGTTCGTCGACCGCACCCACAAACGCGAGAGTTCGTTTTTCGGCAAGGGCTGCGTTGCCCATGTTTCGATGGCCCATCCGGTGTCGCCGCGATTGCACGTTCATCTGATCGAGGCTGCCAAAGCCGAGGGCATCGCCGCCGTGCAGGGCGGCACCTATGTCTGCATGGAAGGGCCGCAATTCTCCAGCCTCGCCGAAAGCCTGACCTACAAGGCGCAGGGGTTTTCGGTGATCGGCATGACCAACATGCCCGAGGCAAAACTCGCCCGTGAGGCTGAGATCTGTTACGCCAGCGTGGCGATGGTCACCGATTTCGATTGCTGGCATCCTGATCACGATGCGGTAACGGTGCAGGACATCATTCGCGTGCTGAATTCGAATGCGGAGAAGGCCAGGGGACTGGTTGCGCGTCTCGCCAGGGATTTTCCGCGCCAGCATGAACCGTGCCCCATTGGTTCGGATCGTGCCCTCGATACCGCGCTGATCACGGCGCCGGAAGCGCGCGATCCAAAACTGCTCGGCAAGCTCGACGCCGTGGCCGGCCGGGTGTTGCGGTCGTGAAGGTCGACGGTCGCCATTTTCGCAGCATTTGGCTCGAGCCCGATGGCTGGTCCGTTGGCGCGATCGACCAGCGGCGATTGCCGCACGAATTCATCGTGGCGCGGCTGACGAACGCAGGGGAAGCTGCTGACGCCATCCGCTCCATGCTGGTGCGTGGTGCGCCGCTGATCGGCGCGACCGCAGCCTTCGGCGTGGCGCTCGCGATGCGCGACGATGCGTCCGACGCGGCGCTCGATCGCGCCTGCGAGATGCTGATCGCGACCCGGCCGACCGCGATCAATCTGAAATGGGCGCTCGACGAGATGCAGCGGATACTTCGGCCGCTGTCGAGTTCCGCGCGTCCCGCGGTGGCCTACAAACGCGCCATTGAGATCGCCGAGGAGGATGTCGCGATCAACCAGGAGATCGGCCGGCACGGCCTGGCGCTGATCGAGGCGATCGCTGCGACCAAACCGGGCGAGCCTGTGAACGTTCTCACGCATTGCAACGCCGGATGGCTGGCAACGGTCGACTTCGGCACCGCGACCGCTCCGATTTACCTCGCGCATGATCGTGGCGTGAAGGTTCACGTCTGGGTCGGCGAGACGCGGCCCCGCAATCAGGGCGCCTCGCTCACGGCGTGGGAACTCGCCCAGCACGGCGTCCCCCATACGGTCATCCCTGACAATACCGGCGGCCATTTGATGCAGCACCGCATGGTCGATCTTGCCGTCGTCGGAACCGACCGGGTGGCGGCCAATGGCGACGTCTGCAACAAGATCGGAACCTATCTGAAGGCGCTCGCCGCGCACGATAACGGCGTGCCGTTCTATGTTGCACTGCCGTCGCCGACCATCGACTTCGGCATCGACGACGGAATAAGGCAGATTCCGATCGAACAGCGCGCCGCCAGCGAAGTCACGCATATGACCGGCCGCACCGCCGATGGCCGCATCGAAACGGTGCGCGTGGTTCCCGAA
>JANMAN010000427.1:0-2159 GCA_031359885.1 Tardiphaga sp.
AACGGGGAGAGGGAGCGCGCTGCCGATTGCGACTCTTAGGGGCTGGCTTCCGGCTTCGGGCCGCCTATATTGCGCGCAAACTGCACCAATCCCCAGGGAGACACCCATGACTGCCAGCATCGTCGGATGGGCGCATACGCCGTTCGGGAAGTTCGACGCCGAGACGGTCGAAAGCCTCGTGGTCAAGGTCGCGACCGACGCGATGGCGGATGCGGGCATCAGCGCCGATCAGGTCGATGAAATCGTGCTCGGCCATTTCAACGCCGGTTTCTCGCCGCAGGATTTCACCGCGGCTCTTGTGTTGCAGGCCGACCCTGCGCTGCGCTTCAAGCCCGCGACGCGCGTCGAGAACGCCTGCGCAACCGGCACCGCCGCCGTCCATCAGGGTATCCGCGCCATCAATGCGGGCGATGCGAAAATCGTGCTGGTCGTCGGCGTCGAGCAGATGACGCGCACGCCCGGTCCGGAGATCGGCAAGAATCTGCTTCGCGCATCGTACCTCGTCGAAGACGGCGAGACGCCGGCGGGGTTTGCCGGCGTGTTCGGCAAGATCGCGCAGCAATATTTCCAGAAATACGGCGACCAATCCGACGCGTTGGCGATGATCGCCGCGAAGAACCACAAGAACGGCGTCGAGAATCCCTACGCGCAGATGCGCAAGGATTTCGGCTTCGAGTTCTGTCGCTCCGAGAGCGAGAAGAATCCCTTCGTCGCCGGTCCCCTGAAGCGCACCGATTGCTCGCTGGTGTCGGACGGTGCGGCGGCACTGGTGTTGTGCGATGCCGAGACCGCCAAGACGATGAGCAAGGCCGTGACGATCCGAGCCACCGCGCATGCGCAGGACTTTCTGCCGATGTCCAAGCGCGACATTCTCGACTTTGAAGGCTGCACGATTGCGTGGCAGCGCGCGCTGCAAAGCGCCGGCGTCTCCTTGGGCGATCTGTCCTTCGTCGAGACGCATGACTGCTTCACCGTCGCCGAGCTGATCGAATATGAAGCGATGGGTCTGACGGCGAAGGGGCAGGGCGCGCGCGCGATCAAGGAAGGCTGGACCCAGAAGGACGGCAAGCTGCCGGTCAATCCGTCCGGCGGCCTCAAGTCCAAGGGCCACCCGATCGGCGCGACGGGCGTCTCGATGCACGTGCTGACCGCGATGCAATTGCTGGGGCAGGCGCCCGAAGGCATGCAGATCAAGAACGCGACGCTCGGCGGCATCTTCAACATGGGCGGCGCGGCCGTCGCCAATTACGTCTCGATCCTCGAGCCGTCACGCTAAAGAGGCGCGGCGATGAACATCGCCAACTGGCTGGCGGCGACAGCGCGGCTGCGTCCGCACGCGCCGGCGCTGCTGACGGGCACGCGCGTCGATGCCGACTACGCGACGTTCGCGGCCCGCGCAGCGGCGATCGGCGTTTATCTCGCGCGCGAACACGGCGTCGCGGCCGGCGACCGTGTCGCCTTATTCGCGCACAACACGACGTCCTATCTCGAATGCCTCTATGGCATCTGGTGGATCGGCGGCGTCGCGATCCCGATCAATGCGAAGCTTCACGGCCGCGAGGCGGCGTGGATTTGCGCCAATGCCGGCGCGAAGCTCGCGATCGTCGGCGACGACACGCGCCAGCCGCTCGAAGCGGCGCGGGCCGATCTGCCAGCCGGCATGCGGATGCTGTCGGTCGACGGCGATCACTACGCGCGGCTGCGCAACGGCGTCGGCAACGCGACGCCTCTGCCGCGTGAGGACGACGACCTCGCCTGGCTCTTTTATACGTCGGGCACCACCGGCCGCCCCAAGGGCGTGATGTTGAGCCATCGCAATCTGGTCGCGATGTCGCTGTGTTACATGGCGGATGTCGATCAGGCGACGCCGAATGACGCCTCGCTTTACGCCGCGCCGATCTCGCATGGCGCGGGGCTGTATCATTTCATTCATGTGCGCATGGGCGGGCGGCACGTGGTGCCGGTGTCGGGCGGCTTCGATCCCGACGAGGTGCTCGACCTCGGCAAACAACTCGGCGACGTCGTGCTGTTTGGCGCGCCGACGATGGTGCGGCGGTTGGTCGATGCCGCGAAGCGCCGCGGCGAGACCGGCGAGGGCCTCCGCACCATCATCTATGGCGGCGGGCCGATGTATCTCGCCGACATTCAGGAGGCCATCG
>JANMAN010000456.1:0-1701 GCA_031359885.1 Tardiphaga sp.
GCGGACAAATCCAACGCGATCCTGATCTGCCACGCGCTGACGATGGACCAGCACGTCTTCAACACCCACCCGCTCACCGGCAAGCCGGGCGGCTGGCTGACGCTGGTCGGCCCCGGCAAGCCGATCGATACCGACCGCTATTTCGTGATCTGCTCGAACGTCATCGGCGGCTGCATGGGCTCGACCGGCCCGGCCTCGACCAACCCCGCGACCGGCGCGCCATGGGGCCTCGAATTTCCCGTCGTCACCATCCCGGACATGGTGCGCGCGCAAGCCATGCTGCTCGACCGGCTCGGCATCGACAGCCTGTTCGCCGTGGTCGGCGGCTCAATGGGCGGCATGCAGGTGCTGCAATGGACCGTGGCATATCCGCAGCGAGTGTTCTCGGCCTTCGCGATCGCCTGCGCGCCGCGCCACTCGGCGCAGAACATCGCCTTCCACGAACTTGGCCGCCAAGCCGTGATGGCGGACCCCGAATGGCGCGGCGGCCGCTATTTCGAGGACGGCGCGCATCCGCATCGCGGCCTCGGCGTCGCGCGCATGGCCGCGCACATCACCTATCTGTCCGACGCGGCCTTGCATCGCAAATTTGGACGCCGGATGCAGGACCGCGACTTGCCGACGTTTTCGTTCGATGCGGATTTTCAGGTCGAGAGCTATCTGCGCTATCAGGGCTCGTCCTTCGTCGAACGCTTCGACGCGAATTCCTATTTGTATCTCACGCGCGCGATGGATTATTTCGACATCGCCGCCGATCATGACGGCGTGCTCGCGCATGCGTTTCGCGATATCAAGACGCGCTTCTGCGTGGTGTCGTTCACATCGGACTGGCTGTTTCCCACGTCCGAGTCGCGCGCCATCGTGCATGCGTTGAACGCATCGAGCGCGCGGGTGTCGTTCGCGGAAATCGAAACCGATCGCGGCCACGACGCTTTCTTGCTCGACGTCCCGCAGTTCATCGACATCGCCGCCGGCTTCCTGGAATCCGCAAGCGCCGCGCGCGGCCTCCCGCGTTTAGCTGTTGCCGGAAACGCGCTGACATGAGCGAACAACAGGCTTTGCCGCTGTCTTTGAAAGCTCAAACCGCCGTCGCCCCGCGCGGCGATCATCTCCTAGTCGCCGACATGGTCGCGCGCGGCTCGAAGGTGCTCGACGTCGGCTGCGGCGAAGGCGATCTGTTGCGGCTGCTGGAAACGCGGGGCATCGACGGCCGCGGCATCGAACTGTCGCGCGAGGGCGTCAACGCCTGCGTCGCGCGCGGCCTCGCCGTGGTGCAGGGCGACGCCGACACGGATTTGATCAACTATCCCGACGACGCCTTCGATTATGTGATCCTGTCGCAGACCTTGCAAGCCACGCGTCAGCCCCGCGTGGTGCTTGAAAATCTGTTGCGCATCGGCCGCCGCGCCATCGTGTCGTTTCCGAATTTCGGCTTCTGGCGGATGCGACTGCAACTGCTCGTCGGCGGCCACATGCCGCGCACCGAAAATTTGCCGGCGACGTGGTACGACACGCCGAACATTCACTTCTGTACGATCAAGGATTTCGTGCAGCTCTGCGACGAGATCAACGTCAAGATGGAACGTGCCGTCGCGCTCGATCTCCATGGCCGCCCGCTGCGCCTCAACGCGCCGTGGTGGTTCTGGAACATGTTCGGCGAACAGGGCGTGTTCGTGTTGAGCCGGGCTGAAAAAGTGAAGT
>JANMAN010000464.1:0-1890 GCA_031359885.1 Tardiphaga sp.
CATCAACCGCGCGCGGTTCTCGATTGAGCCGCCATATTGATCGGTGCGTGTGTTCGATTTCGACTGCAAAAACTGCTCGATCAGATAACCGTTCGCGCCGTGCAGTTCGACGCCGTCGAAGCCAGCCTGCAAAGCGTTGCGCGCACCTTGGTGGTAACTCTCGACGATGCCGGCGATCTCGTCGGTCTCTAGCGCGCGCGGCGTTTCATAGTCGACCGCTGCGCCGGAGGCCGAACGTGTTTTGCCGGTAATGGCGATAGCCGATGCGGACACGGGCAATGCGCCGTTCGGCTGAAACGATGAATGCGACGCGCGGCCGACGTGCCAGAGTTGTAGAAAGATGATTCCGCCTTTGGCATGCACGGCGTCCGTCACCTGTCGCCAGCCGGCGATCTGGTCATCCGAATAGATGCCCGGCGTATTCGGGCTGCCTTGGCCTTGCTGCATCACCTGCGACGCTTCCGCGATGATCAGCCCACCATCGGTTGCGCGCTGCGCGTAATACTTTGCATTCAGAGCGCGCGCGGCGAGGCTATCGGGTTCGGCGCGCATCCGCGTCAAGGGCGCCATCGCGACGCGATGCTTCAGCGTGTAAGGACCGAGAGCGAGAGGCTTGAACAAGGCGGTCGTCATCGGGTCTCCGTTGCAAAGCGTTTCCAGCGTTTGCCGGACTATCGGCAAAACGTCGGACTTTGACAATGCAGCAGAGTTAACCAGTCAAGCAGGGCAGGGATGCGTCAAGACTTCGCGCAAGGTTACGCGATAGCAGCAGCAGTCGGCGTTATGTGTTGAATTTGTCGGGCCCGGAAAAATCCAGCGGATGAATTGGTCGGCTCGGGCGGGTCGGTGCGCTGCTCATGGACACGATCCTCATTCGACAACGATCGCGATTGCATCGCGCTTGTTGATGTAATCGTCGGCGATCTTTTTCGTTCCGCGCTGCACCAATCCAGCGCTAATATCGCGACATGATCGAGGAGCCGCTTATTCTCACGCTTGAACTGGATTCGGACAGCTTCGAATGGCTGAACGATCTGCGCAAAAGTTACTTTCCAAAGGAGCGAAACCTGCTGTCCGCACACCTGACTTTGTTTCATAAACTGACCCTCGCGCAGGTGGAATTCATGAAGGCCGTATTGTGGCGGTCGCCCTCTGGCGTCGTGCCGTTGGAATTCGTCGGGCTCCGCTCGCTCGGCGGCGGAGTCGCCGTCGAAGTCCGTGCACCGGACCTCGTCGCGCTTCGCAAAACCTTCGTCGCCGCCGTCGATGGCGATCTCACGCCGCAGGACGGTCAGGGCTTCCGGCCGCACGTCACGATCCAGAACAAAGTGACGGCCGCCGTCGCGCGGCAAACGCTCGCGACGCTGCAACGGGACTTCACGCCGCGCGCGGGGCAGGGCACCGCTCTGATGGTCTGGCGCTATCTCGGCGGTCCTTGGGCGCTGCACGAACGGCTTGAGCTTGTCTGATCGTTTTCGCGTAGAGTGCGGCCACCGATCAATCAGGATATCGACATGGCCGACGACATCGCTTTCACCATCCACGCCGACGGCGCGTCGTCGCAGCGCAATTTGACGATCGACACGCTCGTCATCGCCGGATGGACCGGACGCGATCCGGTCGCGCGCGACAAGCACATCGCCGAACTGGAAGAACTCGGCATCGCGCGCCCGGCCTCGACGCCGATCTATTATCGCGTGGCGGCGCGGCGGCTGACGACGGCGACCACGATCGAATGCAGCGGCGGTGAGTCGAGCGGCGAGGTCGAGTTCGTCCTCGTCAAATCGGACGGGAGGCTTTACGTCGGCACCGGCTCGGACCACACCGATCGCAAGGTCGAGACCTACAACATCACGGTGTCGAAGCAGATGTGCGACAAGCCGATCGCGC
>JANMAN010000482.1:0-2345 GCA_031359885.1 Tardiphaga sp.
GAATGGCGAACGACGTCGATCGCGCGCGACCGCCACGACGTGGCCGCTGGGTGGTCGCGGTGCGCAATCCGCCGGCGCGTATTCCGACGACAGCATCTGGCGCAGCTGGCTCGCGCAGGCCCAAGCGTGGCTGCGGGCGGAAGCGGGTGCCGGGCGGCTGATGCCGTGGATCCCCGTCGCGATCGGGGCCGGTATCGCGATGTATTTCGCGGCAGAGCGCGAGCCGGTGGCGTGGGTCGCCTGCGTCGCGGCTTTTGGATTATGCGCGGCGGCGTTCATGCTACGTCGAACGCGGTTTTTCGTCAGCCTCGTCATCGTGGCGTCGATCTCATCGGGTTTCGCGGCGGCGACGTTGAAGGCTTCACGCATCGCGCACGGCGTTCTCGCGCGGCCGATGTACACGGCGTCGATCAAAGGTTTCGTCGAAACCCGCGAGGAGCGCGAGCGCACCGATCGTTTCGTGCTGCGGGTCACGCAGATGGACACGTCGCGCGGGCAGGCGGCGCTGACGCGCGTGCGGCTTTCGGTCAAGAAGACCACCGCGCCGAAAGTCGGCCAGTTCGTCGAACTGAAAGCGCGGTTGTTGCCGCCGCTGCCGGCGCTGCGGCCGGGCGCTTATGATTTCGCGCGCGACATGTATTTTCAGGGCATCGCCGCATCCGGCTTCGCGATGGGTGCGATCAAGGCGACCGATCCGCCGCAAGACGCGAACGGCGGCTGGACGTTGCGCTATGCGGCGACCATGCAAAACCTGCGCGATGCGATCGACGCGCGAATCCGCAGCGTGTTGTCCGGCGACACCCGCGCCATCGCGACGGCGTTGCTGACCGGCAAGCGCGATGCGATCTCGACCGACGTCAACGACGCGATGTTCATCTCCGGCTTGGGCCACGTGCTGTCGATCTCCGGCTATCACATGGCGGTCGTTGCGGGTCTCGTGTTCTTCTCGATCCGCGCGCTGTTGGCGCTGATTCCGTCGCTGACCGTGACGTTCCCGATCAAAAAGGTCGCGGCCGCCGGAGCCCTCGTCGCAGCGGCGTTCTATTTGCTGTTGTCCGGTGCGGAGGTGGCGACGCAGCGTTCGTTTATCATGACGGCAGTGGTGCTGATCGCCGTCATGGTCGATCGCCGCGCGGTGACGTTTCGCACGCTGGCGATCGCGGCGATGATCGTGCTGGTGCTGACGCCGGAGGCGCTGGTGCATCCGAGTTTCCAGATGTCGTTCGCGGCGACCCTCGGGCTCGTCGCACTCGTGCAGGTCGGCATGCCATTGCTGTTGGCGACGCCAGAGAGTTCGCGCACCGCGCGCGCGGCGTTGTGGGGCGGTCGCGAGATCGCGATGCTGGCGCTGGCATCGTTGATCGCGGGTCTTGCGACGACGCCTTACGCGGCGTTTCATTTTCATCGCGTGACGCCTTACGGCGTGCTGGCCAATCTCGCCGCGATGCCGGTGGTCTCCGCGCTAGTTATGCCGGCGGGTATTCTCGGGTTGATCGCGATGCCGTTCGGCTTCGATGGCGTGTTCTGGCGGCTGATGGAAGTCGGCATCGTCTGGATGATCGTGGTCTCGCAATGGGTCGCGGCATTGCCGGGTGCGATCGGTCGGATCGCGGCGTTCGGGATCGGCCCGCTGATCGCCGCCAGTGCAGGGATTATCCTGCTCAGTCTCTTGCGAACGCCGCTGCGCTGGGCCGGCGCGGGCGTACTGGCGCTGTCCGTGATGTGGGCGCTCGCGACGCCGCAGCCGGATGTTCTGATTTCCGGCGACGGCCGCAGCGTCGGCGTGCGCGGCAAAGACGGACGTCTGCACGTCATGCGCGCGGGCAAGGATGCGTTTCTGACGCGCGAGTGGCTGAGCGCGGACGGCGATGCGCGCCTTGCGACGGATGCGTCGTTGGGCGAGGGCGTGTCGTGCGACGAGGACGGTTGCGTCACCGCCTTGAAGGACGGCCTGCTGGTTGCGTTGGCGCTCAAGTCGGAGGCGTTGGCGGACGATTGCGCACGCGCGGCGATCGTCGTGTCCGCGCGGCCGGTGCCTGCAAACTGTCAAGCGATGGCATTCGGCCCGGATCAATTGGACGCGCGCGGCGCGATGGCGCTGCGTCGGATAGGCGAGGGGTTTGTCGTCGATGCCGCGAGGCCGCGTGGGACCGCTCGACCGTGGTCGCCCGCTGTCCGCGAGCGGGACGACGATGCACCTGCGTCACCGCGCGCGGCGCCGCGTCAGCCTGTCGATACAACGCCGGCGGAAACAGACATGCAGCCGGGCGATTAAAGTGGTGGCTTTACCGATGATCGTTTGCTGTCGCCCTTCTAGGCTCACCCAAGATGCCCGCGCAAGAGCG
>JANMAN010000545.1:0-1956 GCA_031359885.1 Tardiphaga sp.
GCGCGATCGAGGCGCTCGACGCCCATGGCAGCGACGAGCTGAAGGCGATCTATCTCGAAAAGCTGGTGTCCGGCGAATGGACCGGCACCATGCAGCTCACCGAGCCGCAGGCGGGTTCCGATGTCGGCGCGCTGCGCAGCCGCGCCGAACGGGCCGACGACGGCAGCTACCGCATTTTCGGCACCAAGATTTACATCACCTATGGCGATCACGACATGACGGACAATATCGTCCATTTCGTGCTGGCCCGCTTGCCCGACGCGCCTCCCGGCACTAAGGGCATCTCGCTGTTTCTGATCCCGAAATTCCTCGTCAACGCCGACGGCTCGCTCGGTGCACGCAACGACATCTATCCAAGCGGCGTCGAGCACAAGCTCGGCATGCACGCCTCGCCGACCTGCACCATGACGATGGGCGATCACGGCGGCGCGGTCGGGTATCTGATCGGCGAGGAAAATCGCGGCATGCTGTGCATGTTCACGATGATGAATCAGGCCCGCCTCGGCGTCGGCCTCGAAGGCGTCGGCATCGCCGATCGCGCCTATCAGCAAGCGCTCGCCTTCGCGCAGGAGCGCAAGCAAGGCAAAGCCGTCGGCAAGAAAAGCCAAGATAAGAACAATTCGGGCATGGATGCGATCATCGTTCATCCCGACGTCAAACGAATGCTGCTGCAGATGCGGGCGCTGACCGCCGCATCGCGCACCATCTGTTACGCCACTGCCGTGGCACTCGATATCGCGGCCCGCAGCACCGATCCGAAGGCCCGTGCGGCGGGCGCCGCGCGAGGCGCATTGCTGACGCCGATCGCGAAAGCGTTCTCGACCGACATCGGCAACGAGGTGACGTCGCTCGGCGTCCAGATCCATGGCGGCATGGGCTTCATCGAGGAAACCGGCGCGGCCCAGCATTATCGCGATGCGCGCATCACCGCGATCTATGAAGGCACCAACGGAATCCAATCGATCGATCTGGTCACGCGCAAATTGTCGGCAAACGGCGGCGCCGCGGTGTGGGCGCTGATCGACGAACTATCTGCGATCGTCGGCAAGGTCGAGGCGTCGAACGATCCGGCGTTCGGCACGACCGGCGCGAAATTGCGCGATGCTTTGGGCGCGCTGGAGCGCACCAGCAAATGGCTACTGGAACGGATGGCGACCGCGCCGAACGACGCGCTAGCGGGCGCGACACCTTACCTGCGGCTGTTCGGCTCGACGCTCGGCGGCTGCATGTTGGCCGGCGAGGCTTTGGCGGCGCGGAACGACAGCTTCGGCGACCCGGCGCGGTACGTGACGTTGGCGCGGTTTTTCGCGGAGAATATCGCGGTGCAGGCCGGATCGCTGGAGCGGACGGTGGTGGATAGCGCCGACGCCGTGAACGGTGCCGATCTGGTGCTGCTGGCGTCGTGACACGGCACTGACCAAACAACGAGGCCGTCATGGCCGGACTTGATCCGGCCATCCATCTTCTTAAAAATTATGCGAGATGGATCACCGGGTCGTCGGGCGCGAAGATGCGCCCTCGCCCGGTGATGACGGTGCGAGGTCCAGCTTGAACACCTCTTGCCCGATGGCGAAGGCGGAGATGCCGCCATCGGTGCGGGTGACGAATCTGATCTTGTTCACCGACGCGCCCATCGCCACAGCAGTCCAGGTCTTGCCGCCATCGCGGGTCTCAAAGCCACTCGTCGAACCGCCGACGAAGCCGTGTTGCTCGTCGATGAAGCCGATGCCGTAGGGAATCCAGTCGGCGTCCTGCGTCACCACCTGTTTTGTCCAGGTTTCGCCGCCGTCCTCGGTTTTGACCACATAGCCGCGCGCATCCTTGGCCGGCGCGTCGTAGCTGATGATGGTGCCGTAGCCGACGCGCGCACTTGGGAACGAGAGCTTCCAGTTGTTGTCGCCGGCGCGGTTGCTGTCGAACACCGAGCGCCAGGTCTTGCCGCCATCGGTCGTTTTG
>JANMAN010000396.1:0-1762 GCA_031359885.1 Tardiphaga sp.
TGCATGAACTCTTCGATCACGACTTCCGCGCCGGCCTCGCCGAAGCCACCGCCGAACATCATATCGACGGCGTCAAGCGCCTCAATGAGCGTCATCGCGACGACGACGCCCTTGCCGGCCGCGAGGCCGTCGGCCTTCACGACGATCGGTGCACCCTGCGCGCGGATGTAAGTCTTCGCCGCCGCCGCATCGGTGAAATGCGCATAGTCGGCTGTTGGAATGGCGTTGGCGCGGCACAGGTCTTAGTTGAAACTCTTGGAGCTTTCGAGCTGCCCCGCCGCCTGGGTCGGGCCGAACGCCTTGATGCCTGCGGCTGTCAGATCATCGACGATACCAGCCGCGATCGGCGCATCGGGGCCGACGACCACGAGATCGACCGCGTTCGACCGACAAAACGCGATCACTGCCACGTGGTCGGCAAAATCCAGCGCGATGCATTCGGCCTCCTTCGCGATGCCGGCATTGCCCGGCGCACACCATAATTTGGTGAGCAACGGCGAGGCCGCGATCTTCCAAGCCAGCGCGTGTTCGCGCCCGCCGGAACCGAGAAGAAGGATGTTCATGGGACGCAGACCCGATCGGCGCGGCATGATCCCCGAAAGCGGCCTTCCGGTTTTTGGAAGTGGATCATGCCCTGTTGAAGTGTTCCGGATGCATTAGACATGCTAGGTCACAGGTGCAACATCCGAGGAGACCGATGCCCGCCCGCGCCGCCCAAGCCGAGACCAATGCCATCTCGAATTCGACCGAGTTTACCGTCTCCGAATTGTCCACCGCGCTGAAGCGGACGGTCGAGGACGCCTATGGCCATGTTCGCGTGCGCGGCGAGATTTCCGGTTTTCGCGGCGCCCATTCGTCGGGCCATTGCTATTTCGCGCTGAAAGACGACGGCGCGAAGATCGAGGCAGTGATCTGGAAAGGCGTCCACGGCCGCATGCGCTTCAAGCCTCAAGAGGGGCTCGAAGTCATCGCGACCGGCAAGCTGACCACCTACCCCGGCTCGTCGAAATACCAGATCGTCATCGAGTCGATCGAGCCCGCCGGCGTCGGCGCGCTGATGGCGTTGATGGAGGAGCGTAAGCGCAAGCTTGGCGCCGAAGGCCTGTTCGACGAGGCGCGCAAACAATTATTGCCGTGGCTGCCCGAGGTGATCGGCGTCGTGACGTCGCCGACCGGAGCGGTGATTCGCGACATCCTGCACCGGCTCGAAGATCGCTTTCCGCGGCGCGTGCTGGTGTGGCCGGTGAAAGTCCAAGGCGACGGCTCGGCCGAACAAGTCGCGGCGGCGATTCGTGGCTTCAACGCGCTGCCGCACGATGGTCCGATCCCGCGGCCCGATCTGCTGATCGACGCACGCGGCGGCGGATCGCTCGAGGATCTGTGGTCGTTCAACGAGGAGATCGTGGTTCGCGCTGCCGCCGAAAGCATGATCCCGTTGATCTCGGCGGTCGGGCACGAGACCGATGTAACGCTGATCGATTTTGCCGCCGATCGGCGCGCACCGACGCCCACCGCGGCCGCCGAAATGGCGGTGCCCGTGCGTGCCGAATTGTTCGTCGAGGTCGGCGGTTTTACACGGCGCATGATGCTGTGCTGGCAGCGCGGACAAGAGACTCGGCGAAGCGATCTGCGCGCGGCGCTCCGGGCACTGCCGGCGGCGAGCGAATTGCTGGCGATCCCGCGTCAACGGCTCGACGGAGCGTCGGCCGGCCTGCCGCGTGCGCTGCGCGCCAATACGAGCCTGCATTTTCGGCGCTGTGCG
>JANMAN010000553.1:0-4433 GCA_031359885.1 Tardiphaga sp.
CTCCCCGGGCTTCACATAGATGACGCGGGAGACGAGGATGCCTGCATTGCCGACGATCATCCGTCCCGGCTCGAACATCAGCGTGCAGCCGAGATTGTGCGCGACGCGTTTCACCATCGCCGCATAGACCATCGGCTCCGGCGGCGCGGCACGATCTTCGTAATAGGGAATGCCTAGACCGCCACCGAAATCGACATGGTCGATCGTATGGCCGTCGCCGCGCAGCACATGGACGAATTCGGTCAGGATGCGAAACGCCTGCTCCATCGGCGCCAGATCGGTAATCTGACTGCCGATATGGACGTCAACGCCGGTCACTTGAATGCCGGAAAGCGCTGCGGCGCGGGCATAAACGTCGCGCGCGCGACTTAGCGGAAGACCGAATTTGTTTTCCGATTTACCGGTCGAAATCTTGGCGTGCGTGCCGGCATCGACGTCCGGATTGACGCGGACCGATACCCGCGCAACGCGGCCCATGTCAGTCGCGACGCGCGACAGCAAGTCCAGTTCGGGTTCGGATAGATATTGATGCAGAGAATGCCGTGCGCCAGCGCCGCGCGCAGTTCGGCCTCGGTCTTGCCGACGCCGGAAAACAGAATCTTCTCAGGCGGAATGCCGGCTTGAAGGGCGCGTTGCAGTTCGCCGCCCGAGACGACGTCGGCACCCGCGCCGAGTTTCGCCAGCGTGCGCAATACGGACTGGTTGGAATTGGCCTTCATCGCGTAGCAGACGAGCGAATCCACCCCGGCGAACGCATCCGCGAACACTCGGTAGTGCCGCTCCAGCGTCGCGGTGGAGTAGCAATAGAACGGCGTGCCGACGGCCTCCGCGAGCGCGGCCAAGTTCACGTCTTCGGCGTGGAGCACGCCGTTGCGATAGTCGAAATGGCGCATGCGATTGGCTTAGTTGCCGAGCAACGGATCGAGAATGAATTTGCGTTTGGCGCGGTCCGCGCGGACCTGCGCCTCGGGCGGACGATCGCCCCCGAAATTCGGATCGAACACCGTGCCGGGTGCGCGGGGCTCGGTGGACTCGGCTTCTGGCTGGAGGCCCGCTTGCGGCGGCAAATCCAGGCCGCCTTTGCGGCCGCAGCCGGCCAACGCCAGCGTCACGGCGGCCAACGCGACGAATGTCCATCTCGAACGGCGCATGCGATTCACGGCGAATGTCCCCAATTGGGCGGCACCATACAAAGATTGCCACGCTCTGGCGAGACCCGTCCGGCTGGGCGGCATCGCGTTCTGCGCAAGCGTGGCAAAAGAGGAACTCTCAACGTCCCTTGGACGGCTTGCCGGACGGCTT
Organism: Tardiphaga sp.; assembly: GCA_031359885.1. Classification (GTDB taxonomy): domain Bacteria; phylum Pseudomonadota; class Alphaproteobacteria; order Rhizobiales; family Xanthobacteraceae; genus Tardiphaga. The sequence continues at coordinate 1,303 of JANMAN010000553.1, forward strand.
TTCGAGCCGTTTCAACCAAGCCTTCGCCTGCGACCGCACGTTCTTCGGCGCGGTGCCGCCATAGCTGACCCGGCTTTTCACCGACGATTCGACAGACAGCACCGCAAGCGCCTCGGCGGTGATCTTCGGCTCGACACTCTGCATGTCGGCCAATGGCAGCTCGTGCAGCGCCAGATTTTTCTTCGATGCGAGCCCGACAATCCGCCCGGTGACGTGGTGAGCATCGCGGAACGGCATCTTCAGCGTGCGCACCAACCAGTCGGCGAGGTCCGTGGCCGTCGCGTAGCCCTCGCCCGCCGCCGTCTTCATGCGGGCCTCGTCAGGCACCATGTCGAGAACCATGCCGGTCATGGCGCGGACGGCGAGCGACAGCGCCGTAAAGGCTTCCATCGCGCCCTGCTTGTCCTCTTGCATGTCCTTTTGATAGGCCAGCGGCAGACCCTTCATCACGATCAACAGACCGTTCAGCGCGCCGATGACCCGGCCGGTTTTTGCGCGCACAAGCTCGGCGGCGTCCGGGTTGCGCTTCTGCGGCATGATCGACGAGCCGGTCGTGAACTTGTCCGACAGCCTGATCAACCCGACCAGCGGCGAGGTCCAGATCACGATCTCTTCAGCGAAACGCGACAGATGCACGGCCGCGATCGACGCCGCCGACAGCACTTCGAGCACGAAGTCGCGATCCGACACGGCATCGAGCGAGTTCGCCATAGGACGATCGAAGCCGAGCGCCTGCGCAGTCGCATGCCGGTCGATCGGAAAAGAGGTTCCGGCTAAGGCCGCCGCCCCGAGCGGGCTTTCATTGAGGCGCTTGCGCGCATCGGAAAAACGTCCGCGGTCGCGCGCGGCCATCTCGACATAGGCCATCAGATGATGCCCGAACGTCACCGGCTGCGCGGTTTGCAGATGCGTGAAGCCCGGCATCACGGTGTCGGAGTGATCGAGCGCGCGGCTCGCAAGGGCGTGTTGATAGGCCGCAAAGGCGGCATCGAGTTCATCGAGCGTGTCACGGACGAAAAGCCGGAAGTCGGTCGCGACCTGATCGTTGCGCGAACGGGCGGTGTGCAGACGCCCGGCGGCGGGGCCGATCAGATCGGTCAACCTGCTCTCAACGTTCATGTGGATGTCTTCGAGCGAACGCTTGAAGGTAAAAGTCCCCTTCGCGATCTCTGACAATATCGTGTCTAGACCCTTGGCGATATTTTTCGCATCACCGGCCGTGATGATACCCTGCGCGGCGAGCATCGCGGCATGGGCCTTGGACGCCATGATGTCCTGCGCGTAAAGATGGCGATCGACATCGATCGAGACGTTGATTTCTTCCATGATTGCGTCGGGGCTCTGGTCGAACCGGCCGCCCCACATCGTATTGCTCATGTCGTCTTTCTCGGAGTTGCGCTGTTGCGCTCTGCTTAACTGGTTCCTGCCCCGAATGACAAACGATATGCCCGGCGCTCCGCGCTCGTCTTTGATACGACGCCTGCCGTTGGTGCTGGGCGCGGTCGCCGTCGGCACCGTGCTGGGATTTATCGGCGTGAGTGCGGTGATGGCACCGGCGACGGTGACGACCGGCCCTTGCGCGCCCGCTGTCGCAACCGCGAAACGCCTCACGCCGCTGATCAAAGGCGAGGTCGCTGCGCTGACCGCCGCCACGAAGCCACTCGAAGTGCCGGATCTGACGTTCAACGACGGCGACGGCGCCGCGAAAAAGCTCTCCGATTTTCGCGGCAAAACCGTGCTTTTGAACCTGTGGGCGACGTGGTGCGTGCCATGTCGCAAGGAAATGCCGGCGCTGAACAATTTGCAGACCAAGCTCGGCGGCCCTGGTTTTCAAGTGATCGCGATCAATATCGACACCCGCGACGCCGAGAAGCCGAAAGCTTTCCTGGCCGATGGCAATCTCACGGCGCTGGGATATTTCACCGATCGCAGCGCAAAAGTGTTTCAGGACTTGAAGGGCGTCGGCCGCGCCTTGGGTATGCCGACCTCTGTTTTGATCGATAGCCGCGGCTGCGAAATCGCCACCATCGCCGGCCCCGCCGAGTGGGACTCGGGCGACGCGGTGAAGCTGATCGAAGCAGCCCTGAAAAAATAGTTCCGTTTATCCCTGGACCCATTAGGCTCGTGAAAGCGCCAACGCGAAGGGACGTCCAGACGATGCACGGACACTTCAACTGGAACGAATTCGTGACGCGCGATCCGGAACGCGCGAAAACATTTTATCATGACACCATCGGCTGGACTTATCAGAGCCGACCGATGCCACACGGCGGCACCTATTGGTCGCGATGATGGATGGCCATCCTGTCGCAGGCATATTTCCCGCTGAAGGTCCTGGATACGAAGATATGCCCGACAATTGGATGCCGTATCTTGCTGTGGACGATGTCGATGCCAGAGTGAAGGCGGCCATCACCGCCGGTGTCGAGCTGATCCGCATTTTCGATATCGCAAACGTCGGTCGGCTTGCGTTGCTGATCCAACCGGGCGGCGCCGGTGTCGGATGGATTACGCCGGTGGGGTGAACTGCGCTACGCGGTCACGTCGACCTTGCTGCCGACGCCAGAAGCCACATTGGCAAGCAGGTTAAGCGTCTGCTGCGCGCCGCCGAGCAGCGCCTGCACGGCAGATCGTTCCGCTTCGGCATTGTTCTTCAGCAACGTCGCCGCGATCTGCACCTGCGCCGCGCCGGCCTTGGTGCCGGTCGCTGCTGTAATCACGTTCATGTCCATACGCCATACTCCAGAAGGCCTGCGATACCAGAGGCCGGTTAACGGACACTGCCTCGAATGCGATCAAATCGACGCAGCCTTGAAAGCCGCGCCCAGAGTCCGCAGAGCCGCGCGCGCCCGGTGATCCGATACATCCGCGTGAATCACCACTTCGCGGGACGGCAACGACGGAAGGCCTAACCGGGACCCAACATCGAGACTGCCGGCCGGCGCAACGCGCCGTGCCAGAGCGGCAACGGCAAGCCCGGCCATGACCGCAGCACCTATCGTGGCGATACCGCCGCCGACGAACACTTCCGTCCAAGGGATACCGGCCGCGTCGAGTGCATCAATAGCCATGGATCGAACGCTGCATGGTTCCGCTTGCGTCGCCAGTCGCAGCGGCTGACCGGCGCGATG
>JANMAN010000567.1:0-4156 GCA_031359885.1 Tardiphaga sp.
CGATGGCAATCGGTCCATTCATTGTCGCCGATCGTATAGACCAGTGCGCCTTCGAAGGTTTGGATTTGGTCGTAGGCGCGTTTCAGCACTTCGTCGCTGCACGGTATGCCGCCTGATTTGATGTCGCCCATGTGAAGCGTAAACGCTGGCTTCATAGCGTTAACAGCCGCGATCAACCGATCGAATTTCGCGTAGTCGCCAGGCACGTTGTAGGGCATATCGCCCAATGCGACGAACGAGAAGGCATTGTCGCTGCCGATCCGCTCGGCCGCCGGCACGGCATAGGATGCGACGAGGGTCATCGCGATCGCGATCGCGGCCAGACGTTTCTTCATGATTGACTCCGCAGACACGGCGACCGCATGGCATGGCAGCGCGACCGTGGTTGGCTGTATGACAGACAGATCACGTGACCTGTGCTTGATAACACGCAGGTGACACGCGGAAACCTCCTCGTCTATGGTCGCAAGATAGCCCTAGCCGGCAACAAGCTGCGAATCGGGAGACTCCTGTTGCCATACCCGCCTTATGTCGATGCCGCGATCGAACGCCCAGCAATGCCCGCTCCCGGAGCGACGACATGACCGAGACCATCGCCGAGATCGTAGCCGCGCATCGCGCCGGCACCACGTCGCCGGCCGAGACCGTCGCGCGCAGCTATCGACGCATCCGCGAGCGTGGCGACGATGCGGTTTTCATCACATTGCGTGACGAAGCCGCCGCATTGGCCGAAGCCGCCGCGCTGAACGTCGATGACGCCGCGCGGCTGCCGCTGTTCGGCGTGCCCGTCGCGGTCAAAGACAATATCGACGTCGAGGGCCTGCCGACTACTGCCGCCTGCCCGGCGTTCTCCTATTTTCCGGCCCAGGACGCCACGGCCGTGGCCCGGCTGCGCGCCGCCGGTGCGATCGTTATCGGCAAGACCATTCTCGATCTGTTCGCGACCGGTCTCGTCGGCGTCCGCTCGCCTTACGGCATTCCGAAAAACGCCGTTCGCGACGACCTCGTGCCGGGCGGATCGAGCTCGGGCTCGGCGGTCGCGGTTTCGGCGGGCCTTGTGCCGCTGGCGCTCGGCACCGACACAGCCGGCTCCGGCCGCGTGCCGGCCATGCTCAACAACATCGTCGGCCTGAAGCCGAGCCTGGGGCTGATTTCGACCTCCGGCGTAGTGCCGGCCTGTCGATCGCTCGACTGCGTGTCGATCTTCACGCTGACCACCGACGACGCGATGACGGCCCTGTCGGTCATGGCAGCGCATGACGAGACCGACGCCTTTTCGCAAGCGCGTCCGCTGAAGCGGATGACTGTGTTTCCCGCGCATCTGCGGCTTGGCATCCCCAAACCCGGACAGCTTAAGTTTTTCGGCGATACGATCAATGAGGCCGCCTATGACGACGCGGTCGCGCGCTGGCGATCGCTCGGCGCGGAGCTGGTCGAGTTCGACATCGAACCGCTCTACGAAACGGCGCGCCTTTTGTACGAAGGTCCTTGGGTCGCAGAGCGATATCTCGTGATCCGCGACTTGCTCGCGATCAACCCCGACGCGGTCCATCCCGTCACGCGCGAGATTACGCTCGCCGGCGCGAAACCGACCGCAGCCGACACGTTCGAGGCGCTGTATCGCCTGCAGGCGCTACGGGGCATCAGCACCCGCGCGTTCGCCGCGATCGATGCGTTGGTGCTGCCGACCGCGCCGACGGCCTATAGCGTCGAGCAGGTATTGGCCAATCCGATCGAACTCAACAGCCGGCTCGGTACCTATACGAATTTCGTCAACCTGCTGGATCTGTGCGGATTGGCGATCCCCGCCGCGATGCGCGCCGACGGCATCCCATTCGGCATCACGTTGCTCGCGCCGGCGGGACAGGACGCAGCCCTTGCAAGCATCGGCCGAGTGTTTCATGCGGATACCGGATTGACCCTTGGGGGCAAAGGCGTCGCGCAACAGCCTTTGGCGGCACTGTCACCGGTGCCCCGAGAGGACGTTTTGATTGCGGTGGTCGGTGCGCATCTGTCCGGCATGGCGCTCAATGGAGAAGTGACGTCGCTCGGCGGACGTCTCGTTGAGGCAACCAGGACCGCGGCCGATTATCGGCTCTACGCACTAAGCACGACGCCGGCGAAGCCGGGCTTGCTCCGCGTCGAAGCCGGCAAAGGCACAGAGATCGCCGTCGAGATTTGGGCGCTCTCGGCCGAAGCCTTCGGCACCTTCGTCGCCAACATTCCTGCGCCGATGGCGATCGGCACGCTCACGCTCGCGGACGGCCGCGCGATGAAGGGATTTGTCGTCGAGCCGATCGCAACCGAAGGTGCGCGCGACATCTCGTCGTTCGGCGGCTGGCGGACGTTTATGGCTGGGTAAATAGCCGTCATTGCGAGCCGTCCTTAAATCGGCTCTCGCCAATTGGGACGAGCGAAGCAATCCAGTCTATCGACCTTCAAACAGAAAGTCTGGATTGCTTCGTCGCAACGTTCCTCGAAGACGAGGTCCGCTGCTTCTCGCAATGACCAAACTCACCTACACCGACACCGCGTAAATCTCATACTCGCCGCGCACGAGATCGATATGCGCGCGCATTGCGGCAGCGGCACCGACACGATCGCCCCGCAGGATCGCGATCACCACCCGGTCATGTTCGACGTGCGACTTAGCGAGCCGTCCGATATTGCGGAATTGCGCGCGACGAAACGGCTGCACGCGCACGCGCGTCGCCAGCGTGATCTCGGCGATGTAGTCGTTCTGCGACCCCCGGTAAATCGCGTTGTGAAACCGTTCGTTCACCTCGTGAAATCGTTCGGGGTTGCCGATGTAACTGAGCTTTTGCAACTCCTGATGAATGGCTTCGAGCGCGTGGCGGTCGCGTGCCGGCATCCGTTCGGCGGCGAGACCCGCACATAATGCTTCAAGCTCTGCCATCGCTTCGAACATGCCGTTCAGTCGCGCGACGGACGGTCGCGCCACGACCGCGCTGCGATGCGCGCGCGACTCGACAAGGCCGCTGGCCGCCAGTTGCCGCAGCGCCTCGCGCACCGGCGTCCGCGACACGTTGAAACGTTGCGCAATGATCGTTTCGTCCAAAGCTACGCCCGGCGGCAGCACGCCGCGCACGATGTCGTCGGCCAGTTGCAGTCGCAAATCTTCGGCGCGTGTGGTCTTGGCCGGCGCAGCGTTGCGACGATCCGCTTCGCGATTCAGAGCAGCATCGTCAAGGCTCATCCGGCAGAACTCTGGGGATCGTCGATGATGCTGACATGCGCCGCGACGATCCGCCATCCTTCCGGACAGCGTATCCACGTCTGCATCTGGCGACCGATGCGGCCGGTCGTGTTCGGGCGCGCGAACAGCGTCGAGGCGACGGCCGTATCCCGGCCGTAGCTGGTGATGACCGTCCTGGATGTGGTGCGCATCAAACCCGCCAACGGGCGCGCGGCGCGAAAGGCCTGAATTTCCGCATAGCCATAAAGATTTTCGCCGATCCCGTAGCGCAGCGTCCGTGGATCGTTGCGAAACAACTCGTCGAGCACGGCCACGTCGTTGCTGATGAGTGCCGCCTCGTAACGCGCGAACTCGGCAGTGACTTCGGCGATCACGTCGGGCAAATCGATATCCATCTCAAAATCCTTTCGGCTGCGGCGCGCTGGCGACGCCGTCACGCTCCAGCGCATGAGCGACACGCAACGCGATGTCTTCGCGCCACGGCGCAGTGATGATCTGCACGCCGATGGGCAGCGGGGACAATGCAACGGGCACGACCACGACCGGCAGACCGATGAAGGAGATCGGCTGAGTGTGGATGCCGATATTCGCGCGAACCGGAAGTTCGACGCCGTCGAGCGTGAAGTTGACCTGACCCAACGCCGGCGCCACGCAGGGCGTCGCCGGCGCGATGATGACATCAACGCCCTCGAACAGCTTCAACACCTGTTCGCGATACCAACGTCGAAATTTCTGCGCACGCTCGATCAATGGCGCCGGCACCATCGCGCCGGCCAGCAGACGATCGCGCACCGCAGGATCGAAATCGTTCGGGCGCGTGCGCAGACGATCCAGATGCAGCGTCGCACCTTCGACGGTCGTGATGACATAGGCCGCCGCGCGCGCGCGGGCGGCCTCGGGCAGTTCGACCTCACGCGTGGCGTTCAGCGCCTTGGCGAT
>JANMAN010000573.1:0-2238 GCA_031359885.1 Tardiphaga sp.
CCGCGATCCTGCTCGGCCGCGCGATTCCCGACCACCTCGAACGCCCCCTTGAGGCCTGCGTTGGCGTGATGCTGATCGGTCTCGGCACGCACGTGTTGTGGCGCTTGTGGCGCGACCGCATGCATTTTCACGGGCACCGCCACGGCGACGGCAGTACACATCTGCACGCCCACAGCCACGCGGGCGATGTGGTCGATCATCGCGCAAGTGCACATTCTCACGGCCATGGCATTCGCTGGCGCACGTTGATGGTCGGGCTGATGCACGGCATGGCCGGATCGGCGGCGTTGGTGGTGCTGGCGGCGTCTCAGGTCGGCAGCCCGACAGTCGGCGTGTTTTACATTCTGCTGTTCGGCGTCGGTTCGATGTTGGGAATGGGGGCACTGTCGATGGTGATTGCGGTGCCGATCGCCGCTTCGGCGAAATGGCTGACCTGGGCCAATCGTGGCCTGCAATTGGCGGTCGGAGTGGCGACCATCGGCATCGGCGTCATGACCATTTACGAGACGACGTTTGCAGCGTGACTAAACGCCGAAATGCTTCACAGCCAGCAGGCCGCCGAGCACCGTCGCCGAGACGGTGACGACGACGGCCATGTTGAGAGCGCTGCGCAGCGCCGTGGCGATCACGAGGCGCGGTGTGTTCGGGGCTGGCGCATGGCTCTTTTTAGCCGGCTTGCGTTTCGCGCCGGTCTTTTTCTTTGCGGCCATGACACCATTCCCCGTTTGGACGGACCGGACACCCCCACGGTGGCTCCGGTCCTTGACGACTTCCGTTATCGCATTTTCGCCGGGTTATCCCCGATCATGTCGTCACCATCGCACACGCTTTCGCCGGAATCCTTAAGCCGGGTGGTAAACGAAAACTGCGGTGCTGCGATGGTTACGAGAGTCTCGCCGCAACGTTTGATTCACGATGTCTGATCGTCACGACAGTCCGGCGATGCGTCCGTCGATATCCATTCGAATGCGTTCGGACGACGGCCGTCGCGGCAAGCCCGGCATGGTCATGATGTCTCCGCAGATCGCGACAACAAAGCCGGCACCTGCGGACAACCGCACCTCGCGCACCGGCAAAATAAAATCGCTCGGCGCTCCCCGTAATTCGGCATCCGACGAGAAGCTGTATTGCGTTTTCGCCATGCAGATCGGCAGATCGCCAAAGCCCATCGCCTCGAATTCCGCAAGGCGGTCCGCGACCGACTTCGGGATCGCGATATCACGCGCGCCGTAAATCTCGCGTGCGATGATCCGCATCTTGTCGGCGAGCGGCTGCTCCAGCCGATACAGCGGAGCGAATTTCGCGGTCGCTGCCTCGACGCCGGCGACGACGGCATGCGCCAAGTCTTCTGCGCCGCGGCTGCCTTGTGAGAAATGGTTGCAGACCACTGCGGTGATGCCGACCGCCTTGCAGCCATCGATCACGGCGGTTATTTCTTCGTCGGTGTCGGTGCCGAAGCGGTTGATCGCGACGACGGACGGTACGCCGAATTTCGCGATATTGCCGGCATGGCGTTTCAGGTTGGCGAGCCCTGCCTGGACGGCGCTGACGTTGACGATAGACAGGTCCGCCTTCTCAACGCCGCCGTGGAATTTCAGTGCGCGCACGGTTGCCACGATCACCGCCATGTCTGGACTGAGACCGGCCTGCCGGCATTTGATGTTGAAGAATTTCTCGGCACCCAAATCGGCGCCGAAGCCCGCTTCCGTCACGACGTAATCCGCGAGCTTCAATCCGAGCTTCGTGGAAATCGCGGAGTTACAGCCATGCGCGATGTTGGCGAAAGGCCCGCCATGCACGAAAGCCGGATTGTTCTCCAGCGTCTGGACGAGGTTCGGCTTTAGCGCGTCCTTCAACAGGGCCGCGACCGCACCTTCGGATTTCAGCACACCGGCGCGCACCGGCTTTTTGTCGCGCGTCGATCCGATGACGATCGAGGCGAGACGTTTTTCGAGATCTTCATAAGATGTCGCGAGGCAAAGGATCGCCATGATCTCCGAGGCGACGGTGATGTCGAAACCGTCTTCGCGCGGGAAGCCGTTGGCCGTGCCACCGAGCGACGACACGATCGAACGCAGCGCACGATCGTTCATGTCGAGACAGCGTCGCCACGTGATGCGGCGCGGATCGAGTTGCGCTTCGTTGCCCCAATAGATGTGATTGTCGATCAACGCCGCGAGCAGATTGTTGGCCGAGCCGATCGCGTGGAAGTCGCCGGTGAAATGCAGGTTGATTTCG
>JANMAN010000591.1:0-2974 GCA_031359885.1 Tardiphaga sp.
GCTTCACCGGACTTTAATAGCCTAATCATCGGGTCAGTCGGATATCGACCTCGCGTTCGACGTAACGCCATTCCTCCGTTGCCCGCAGCCGCGCCAGCATCTCGTCGAAGACGGCCGTATGTTCGGGTGCGAATTCGAACCAAGTCAGAAAATCGAAAGGCTCGCCGAGTTCGCGGCTGTGATGCAGCCGCCGCGCGACGGCCGGCAGATAGTCCAGGCCGATGCCGATATGGCGCGACCGTTCTTCCATGATGGCGCGGCGCTCGTCCTGCGCCAGCGTCCACCACGTCTCTGTTTTGCGGATCGGAATCAGGGCCCCGCGGGTTGCTAGCGGCCGGTTCAGCCCGGCTTGCCGCTCGCCCAGCGTGGTCAGCTCGGAGCGTTTGGTGTAGCGGGCATTGCCGGTCGATCCGCGCAGCGACCAGCAACTGTCAGATGGCGGCGGCGGCCTCTCATGAACCGCGAGCCGTTCGGCCGGCGGCAAGCTTTCGCCAGCGACAGCCGTGATCGAATCGATCTGCCAGTGACCGGTCGCGCCGGCTGCAAAAGTGACGAGGAGGGGAGGCGGCATGGCATCAGTCTAGCCGCAACCTCGCGGCCGTCTACCCTCGCCAGCTTTATCCGATTTCTATAGGTTACCCGCTCGATCAGGCGCGGCACGCGCCGTTCCGGAGGAAATCATGCTCACCGTCCATCATCTCAACGATTCCCGCTCGCAGCGCATTCTATGGCTGCTTGAAGAACTCGAATTGCCTTACGAGATCAAATGCTATCAACGTGATGCCACGACCCGCCTCGCGCCGCCGGAATTGAAAGCCGTCCACCCGCTCGGCAAGTCGCCTGTCATCGCTGACGGCGACATCACGATCGCCGAATCCGGCGCTATCGTGGACTACGTCCTGCGCACCCACGGAAACGGCCGGCTCCAGCCCGAACCGGGTCGCGCGCACGAGACCTATAACGAGTGGCTGCATTACGCCGAGGGCTCGGCGATGCTGCCGCTGATGCTCAATCTGTATGTCGGACGGCTGGGCGAAGCCGGCCTGCCGTTGCACCCTCGAATCGAGAGCGAAATCGCCAATCATCTCGGCTATGTAGAGGCCTCGCTGAAAGGCCGGGATTATCTGATGGGCGCGGACCTGACCGGCGCGGACATCCAGATGAGCTTCGTCGGCGAAATGGCGAAGGCCTTCGCCAAGCTGAAGCCGTTTCCGGCCATTTTGACATGGGTCGATCGGTTTCAGGCGCGTCCGGCCTACAAGCGCAGCATCGAGAAGGGCGGCGCGTACAGGTTTGCGGCCTGAAGCTCCGCATCCACCATATCTTGCATAACCGCTAGGCATTCGCCGCGATAGCTGGGTAATTCCTTGGCCGCCGCGGTGCGATATGCTATGGCCCTCGCACCGCGTTCGACCGTCACTTCAGAGCCGTCCGTGCCCTCAAAAGACGCGGCGGTGGAGACCATCCCGATGAGCACATCAAGCGCCAAAATCGAAGATAACACCGCCGCCGTCGCCAACGCCCCCGACACGTTCTTCTCGGCTTCGATCGCCGATGCCGACCCCGAAATCGCTGCGGCGATCAAAGGCGAACTCGGTCGCCAACGCCACGAGATCGAGTTGATCGCATCGGAGAACATCGTCAGCCGCGCCGTGATGGAAGCGCAAGGCTCGGTGATGACCAACAAATACGCGGAAGGTTATCCCGGCGCGCGCTATTATGCCGGTTGCGAATTTGTCGATGTCGCCGAGACGCTGGCGATCGAGCGCGCCAAGAAGCTATTCGGCGCGGGCTTTGCCAACGTTCAGCCGAATTCGGGCAGCCAGATGAACCAGGCGGTGTTCCTGGCGCTGTTACAGCCCGGCGATACCTTCATGGGCCTCGATCTCGCCGCCGGCGGACATCTTACGCACGGCGCGCCGGTCAACATGTCCGGCAAATGGTTCAAGCCGGTGCATTACACGGTGCGTCGCGACGATCATCTGATCGATATGGACGAGGTCGCCAAGCTGGCCGAGCAGCACAAGCCGAAGCTGATCGTCGCCGGCGGTTCGGCCTATTCGCGGCCGTGGGATTTTAAACGCTTCCGCGAGATCGCCGACAGCATCGGTGCTTATCTCCTGGTCGATATGGCGCATTTCGCCGGCCTCGTCGCCGGCGGCGTCCATGCATCGCCAGTGCCCTATGCCCACGTCACGACGACGACGACGCATAAATCGCTCCGCGGCCCGCGCGGCGGCTTGATCCTGTGCAACGACGAAGCGCTCGCCAAGAAGTTCAACTCGGCGATCTTCCCCGGCCTGCAGGGCGGCCCGCTGATGCATATCATCGCGGCCAAGGCGATCGCCTTCAGGGAAGCGTTGCAGCCCGACTTCAAGATCTACGCAAAGGCCGTGGTCGAGAACGCCAAGGCGCTGGCCGAAACGCTGCGCACCAACGGCTTCGACATCGTGTCGGGCGGTACCGACAACCATCTGATGCTGGTCGACCTGCGTCCCAAGGGCCTCAAGGGCAACGTCTCCGAAAAGGCGCTGGTCCGGGCGGGTCTCACCTGCAACAAAAACGGAATTCCCTTCGATCCCGAGAAGCCGTTCGTGACCTCGGGCATTCGTCTCGGCACGCCGGCTGCGACGACGCGCGGCTTCGGCATCGCGGAGTTCAAGCAAGTCGGCGAGATGATCTCCGAAGTGCTGAACGCCGTCGCCCAGGGCGGCGATGGCACCGCGCCCTTGGTCGAGGCCGCCGTCAAGGAGCGGGTCAAGGCGCTGACCTCGCGCTTCCCGATCTATCAGTAAGTAGAAAGCATTCATGCTCGTTATTGCGAGCGCGCGACAATTGGCGAAGCCAATTTGTGCAAAGCGAAGCAATCCAGAGGCAATAAGCAAAACTGGATTGCTTCGTCGCTCCCGGTTTTCGCATGCGAAAACCTTTCGCTCCTCGCAATGACGGTGGACTAGTTCATGCGCTGCCCGAG